>JBNKYQ010000024.1:0-18078 GCA_050300975.1 Kordiimonas sp. | reverse complement strand
CCGGCACTTATTGTGGGCTGCGGCCATTCCAAGTTCGGGCGGCTCGAGGACCACAGCCTCGAGGATCTGATCCATGCCGTATCGCGCGAGGCAATTGAGGACGCGGGCCTCGAACCGAGCGAGATCGACGCCGTCTTTCTCGGCCACTTCAACCATCGACAGCGCGATCCTGTCCTTGATCGACCCGCCCGGGTTGGACCGTTCCTGCTTGATCCAGACTTCATGGTCCGGGAAAAGGCGCGATACGCGCACATGCGACGTGCCGCCAATTGCATCAAGAATGGATGCAGCTTTCATGGTAATCCCCCTTTTGGGTCAGTTGAAGTTTCGACCGCGCCGCCCTAACGTTCCGCAGCCTTCTTGCTGCGCATCGGTACGATCTCGTCAGTATCTGCGGGCCGGAACATCACGCGTGACCAGGCGGGCACCGACCGGGTAATCCAGACATTGCCGCCAATCACCGAATTATGGCCCACGATGGTCTCGCCGCCCAGGATTGTGGCACCTGCATAGATCACAACATTGTCGCCAATGGTTGGGTGCCGTTTCTTGGACCGCTGATCCGGATCAACCCGGAGGCCGCCAAGCGTCACGCCCTGATAGATTTTGACATTGTTACCAATGATCGCCGTCTCGCCGATCACCACCCCGGTGGCGTGGTCGATAGCCAGCGAATGGCCAATGGTAGCACCCGGGTGGATGTCCGCGCCGGTTTTCTGGTGGGCATATTCCGTGATCATCCGCGGCAACAGCGGGACACTACGTTTATGGAGCGCGTGCGCGAGGCGGTAGGCAACCACGGCAAAGAAACCAGGATAGCAGAGGATCACTTCCTCAATGGATTGGGCAGCCGGGTCACCCGCCACCAACGCCTGGGCGTCCTGGTAGCAAAGATCGGCAATCTCGGGCAGGTCCGACAGGAAGCCGTGCACAAGAAGGCGCGCGCATCCGACATCCTTGTCGCGGCACAGCGGGTCAACCAGATCGTAGAAGGAATCTTCAAGAACACGCAGGCGTTCTTCAAGCGACAGGTCATCATCTTCCGCGACGGCATAGTGCGGGAACATCACTGCTGCCGTCTTCTTAAGAAGATTACCGATCTTGCCAAGCGACATGCCCGACAGGTCGCCATACTTCTCGTGGTGGCTCTTGAGCCGAGCGGCGATATCATCGAAGCTGCTTGTCGCGGCTGGCTGGTTCTTTGGCGTCACCGTCATTGGATGCCCTCGCGTTTTTCTCTTTATAACAGTTTAGGAGGGCAACAGCCATCTACAAGGTTAAAGCGCGTGAGAATTTCTTCACAAAACCGAGAGGAAAGCTTTTGTGCAGACTGCGGTAAGGTGGGGTTATTTGGCCTTTTTTGGAATCAGATGCTCATAACCCGCTTCCACCATCAGCTGGTGAGAGCGGTCCACAACCTTGTCTTCAAGAAGCGCCATGAACTCGTCCTTGGTGCGCCCAGGCGCGAATGGGCCGTCGATTTCGAACACGGCCGTGCCTGACCGGTGCCAGAAGCCCTTGGTCCAAAAAAGCCCAGTGTTGGTCGACACCGTATAGACCGGCAGACCAGTGGCTTCCTGCAAATGGAAGGCCCCCGACTTGAGGCGGCGCGTCTGCCCAGGCGGCACGCGGGTGGCCTGCGGGTAAACGATCAGCGGGCGGCCCAGGTCCACCACATGCTTGGCAACTTCATCCATGCCCTTGTGGGCGGTGCGGGACTCGCGGTCGATGCGGACGATGCGCATTTTCTTGAGGAGCATGCCAATGAAGGGAACATTGAACAGCTGCCGTTTCGCCAGCGCCGTCACGTCATTCCGAAGCGGGAAGGTCATGATCGGGTCCATGTTGCTCTGGTGGGCGGCAGCTAGGATCAGCGCGCCGTCCTTCGGCAATTTTTCTGCACCGCGATACTCATGCTTGATGCCGCCGAAGACGCGGGCGATCCACAGGCAGCCCCGGCAGAAAATATCCACGCCCTTGCGGGTTTTGGCTTCCGACACGAACAGGCTGATCGGCGCCAGGATCACGCCGCAATAGATCAGGGTGAATGGATAGAAGGTCAGATTGAAAAGAATAGACCGTATCCCGTTCATCAAAGCTCGCACGCTTTCACTCCATTCGCTTGACCGCAATGCAGTCGGACTGTCCGCGACCACCCGAGGGCCGACATGTGTCAGAGTCTTTTAGCCGCCTCGCCGCGCGAACACCAGCCCAACCGGCTTTCGTTTGCCAAAAAAATCAGGTAACCTGCTGATAAAGTTGGCCAAAAAGCCCGGTATCAGGCCACGGCCCGCCTAAGCCAGAGGGAACAGCAATGACAGATGATGACAAGCGCCGCGACGACAGGCTTCCCGTGTTGTGGCATGGCACGCTGATCGACGAGGCGGAGCTGAGCTATCCGTGTGAAATTCGCGATGTGTCGCACGCCGGCACATTGGTGACCTGCGAGGAAGAATTCGCCATGGGTACAGAGCTGCTGCTGATGATCGAGGACCTGGGCGAATTCGCGGGCGTGGTAAAGTGGCAAGGGTCCCAGCAGCTGGGGCTGATGATCCTGGCGGGGCCAGACCTGGTACTGAAGAAGTTCGCAGAAGGGTCCGGTTCCAACCTGTCCAAACGACCGGTCGAACTGGCCGATGACCCCCTGAAGACGGATTAGACTTCGCCGTCTCGGGCGGCGCGCCCGCACTCTGGCAAAAAAAACGCACTCTGGCAAAAAAATGAGCGGTCCGTGGCTTGGAAACGGGCCGCTCAATCTTCCTCGCTGAGTGTCCTGGAGGGTTCTGTGCCCTCCTTTGTTTTTATCTTTACCTGTAACGGCGCTGGCGCCGGCGGCTAAAACCGGTGAAAGCCTGTGCGCCTGCTTTTTTGCTGTCTTTTGGCTCGGGCTTTGTCACTTCGTTCAAGAAGGCCATTGTTTTTCTCCTCGCTGTCGTTCCTGCCGTCCTTTTTGGATCCTGTCAGAAACTGGTGTTTTGCTGTCGTTGTTCTTTAAGGCCGCTTGGCCCGTTTCCTTTCTCATCGCAACGGCTGTGCCAACTTTTAAAATCCATATTTTTCAATAACTTAATAAACATGCATCTAAGAATCCGGGCACAAGCTGTCCGCATCCGAACACATCAAGTGTCCGATTTTGAACATTTTCGGCATTAGGAGTCAGGGAGAAGGACGTTAAAGATATTGCGCTGCGGCCCAGCCGCTGGACCAAGCCCACTGGAAGTTATAGCCACCCAGCCAGCCCGTCACGTCAACGCATTCGCCAATGAAATAGAGGCCCGGCTGACGCTTGGATTCCATGGTCTTGGAGCTCAGCTCGTCGGTGCTGATGCCCCCGCGCGTCACCTCAGCCTTCTTGAAGCCTTCGGTGCCACTGGGCACCAGTTGCCAACGGCTGCAGCGGTCACTGATGGCCTGCAACTGCTTGTTTGACAAGCTGCCAAGCGGCCCTGGCCATTCGGCCGCAATCGCTTCCGCCAGTCGCGCCGGCAGCTTTTCACCGAGGAGACTTTTGAGGGAGGCCTTGGGGCGGCGGTCGCGGGCAGCGCGGAGCCAGTCGAGACTGTCGTTGATGGTGGGCAGCAGATCGATGGTGACCACGTCACCCGCATGCCAATAACTGGAAATCTGCAAAATCGCCGGCCCGGACAGGCCGCGATGGGTAAATAGCAGCGCCTCGCGGAAACTGGTGCGACCGCACGTTACAACGGCGTCCGCCGCCACGCCTGCAAGCGGCTTCATGAACGCGAGGTCGGCGTCCGTGAAGGTGAAAGGCACCAGGGCCGCTTCGGTTGTCTCGATCTTCAGGCCAAACTGGCGGGCGATATCGTAGGCGAAGCCCGTTGCCCCCATTTTGGGAATCGACAGGCCGCCAGTGGCGATCACCAGTCTTGGCGCCTCATAGACACCGCCGGATGTCGCCACGCGGTAGGTGCCCGTATCAAAAGACACCTTGTCCACTTTCGTGCCCGTCAGGATCCTGGCCCCATTCTGCTGGCATTCGTCGGTCAGCACCTTCAGGATGCGTCCCGCGCCCTGGTCGCAAAACAGCTGCCCCAGTGTCTTCTCATGCCAGGTCACGCCGTGGGAGGCGATCAGGCTGATAAAGTCCCACTGGGTATAGCGGCTGAGCGCGGATTTGGCGAAATGCGGGTTGTGGCTGATATAAGCCCCAGGCCCCGCGTCTTCGTTGGTGAAATTGCAGCGCCCGCCGCCCGAGATCAGGATCTTGGCACCAAGCGACTTGTTATGCTCCAGCAGGAGAACCTTGCGACCACGGGACGCCGCCTCGCGCGCACACATCAGGCCCGCGGCACCGCCGCCAATGATTATGGCATCAAACTTGGTCATTTGTGTCCGCCCGAGCGCTAGAAAGCGCGTAAATCCTTAAAATCCCCGTTCTTTTATAGAACGCGGCTATTGATCACAAGAATATTGGCGTTACACTCCGCAAAGAGGGGACGGGTGATTTCATTTTTCATCCGAAACAAGCGATACCTTTAAGGTTCATTAACCGCAATATGCAATGAATCGGAATGGTTTAGCTTAATTAATTCATAGTCGGGTTCTCTGATTTGTAGAGGGGCAGTTTAAAAATGGCCGCGCAAGATTCCAGCAATGTGCTTCAAAGCCTTACTCAGGGCAAAATTTTCAGCATTCGTAACCTTCTGCTGTTCGTCACCGCCATCCTGATGGCGATGATCGTATGGCTGACGGTCGGACGGCTGCTTGAAGCATCCACCAACAGCACGCGTGCCGAACACGCGATGGAAGTGAACAAGTTGATCGATAGCATATCGCAGCTCAAACTTGCCCTCGCGGACGAACGTAGCCTGGCTAACACGGCCTATGGTTTCAAAGCCGAAGCCGATAGCTTTTTCCCAACCCAGATCAAAGCGAACCGTAACGCGATCGATGGCGCGTTTGAAGATATTGAGGCCCGCCTGCCCGACGTACCAGAATTCGATAACCCGTCTGGCAATGAAGGCATCTACAGCGCCGTGGAGGCCCGCTTTGGCAAAGTGAAGGCGGATTTCTTCAAGGCCCATGACGCCTACGTCCAGATGCGCGCCCAGCTTGACGCTGACCTGGGCCAAGCTGCTGACAGCCGCGAACTGCGTGGCCGCGACGTCAGCAAAGCCATCAATGATGTGATCGAAAATGCAGCCCAGCTGCGGTCGATCCTCGAGAACAACTATGACTTCGGCGACGACCGGATTTCCAAGGTAATCCAGCTGAAGCACAATCTGTGGACCATGATTGAGTATGCGACGCGCGAATCAGCGGCGCTTGGTGGCAGCATTGTCTCCGGCTCGCAAATTCGCGGTGCCATGCAAACCCTGAACGCCCAGTATGTGGGCCAGGGCAAGGAAGCCTGGGAACAGGTGCAGGCCATCGTCAACAGCTTGTCTGTTGCTGAAGAAGGCACCGAGAAAAGCGAGATCGACACTCGACTGAAAAAGATTGAAGATGTCTTCTTCGCCGAGTTCGAAGAAACCCGCTTTGCCATTTATGACGCGTCCGAAGCCGCCGAGATGGACCTGGAAGGCAATGTCGTCGCTGACTATGGCATTTCGCCCGCTGACTGGATCACCCTGGCGCAGGATGCCGTGGGTCCCGTTAGCGCGATGAGCCAATATGCCGGCGACCTGTCCCGCAGCCTCAACGAAGCTGCTGTCTCGAAGGCTGACGCCAACATGTTCTGGTCTACGGTGATGCTGTTCATCGTGGCTGGTATCGGCTTCCTGGCCATCTGGGTTGTGATGTTCCGCGTGGTACGGCCGGTGAACGCGCTGTCTGACACCATGATGGTGCTGGCCCAAGGCAAGCTTGAAGTTGAAGTGCCAAGCGCCGACGCGCAGGACGAAGTGGGCGACATGGCCCGGTCGGTACAGATCTTCAAGGAAAATGCCATCGAGCGGCAGCGTCTTGAAGTTGAACAGCGCGAGCGTGAAGAACAGGAACGCACCCGGGCAGAACAAGAAGAGCGCCGCAAGCGCGAAGAGGAAGAAGCGCAGCGTGCCCGCGAGCTGGAGCGCGAAGAAACCGCCCGTCAGGAGCGTCGCCAGGCGATGCTGGATCTGGCAGACCAGTTCGAAGCGTCCGTCATGGCGGTCGTGCAGGGTGTTTCCAACTCTGCCACAGAGATGGAAAACGCAGCGCGCGGCATGGCGGAAACCGCCGACGATACCTCGAAGAAATCCGAAGTGGTGGCCAATGCAGCCCAACAGGCAAGCTCGAACGCCCAGATGGTGGCGAGTGCCGCCGAAGAGCTGTCGGCATCTGTTCGCGAGATTACTGGCCAGACCAACCCGTCGTCCGCCTCTGCCCGCGACGCCGTGACCCGTACGGAGAACGCAGGCAAGGATGTGGCAGAACTGGTGGATGCGGCCCAGAAGATTGGCGACGTCGTGAAACTGATCAACGACATTGCAGAACAGACCAACCTGCTCGCCCTCAACGCCACGATCGAGGCCGCACGGGCCGGCGACGCAGGCAAGGGCTTTGCTGTTGTGGCCAGCGAGGTGAAATCCCTCGCCAACCAGACCGCAAAAGCTACACAGGAAATCAGCGAGCAGGTGGAAGGCATGCAGCAAGCCACCAACCTGGCGGTGCGGGCCATGGACGAGATCAAAGGCATCATTGGCGAGATCGAGACCACCTCCATTTCCATTGCAAGTGCCGTGGAACAGCAGGATGCATCCACGCAGGAAATCGCCCGCAACGTAGGCGAAGTGTCCACGGGCACGGAAGAAGTGACCTCGAACATCCACGCGGTGAACCAGGGCGCGACCTCCACGGGCAGCGCAGCCACCGAAGTGCTGTCGGCAGCTCAGCTGCTGACACAGCAGTCGGACGAGCTGCGGGGGCAGGTGGAAAGCTTCCTGGCGACCATCCGCGCCGAATAATGGGGTGGCAGCCGGCAACCCGGCTGCTTTCCAACCAGACAGTCAAAGAGCCCCAGATGGGGCTCTTTTCTTTTGAGGGGCGACCGGTCTTCGATAAGGGTCACCAAGGGGATGTGCCCTCAATAGGAGCCCCGCGCGAACGCGGGATAGCCCGGGTTTAACAGACAGCCGGCTTATTGGCGCGGCACACTCTTTCCCGCCCGGGCTGCAAGGCGTCTGTCCAGAAAGCCCATGTCTCTGCGGCAGAACACCCCGTATAGGAGGCACACGCCAAAGATGGCCACAGCTCGGTCCATGAGCATCAAGATAGCAGGCGCTGCCATGCTCCACGCCAAGCTGCGCCACGACCGGACGCAGACATTAAAAAAGGGGCCCACAAGGCCCCTTGTTTTGGTGATCTGATTGCGTCCGGTTACTGCAGACGCCATGCAATCGGGATTGTAAACGTCAGGTTGCCGTCAGGCAAAGCATCAGGTGGCGCCGGCAGTGGGTCCATCTTTTCCATCATCTTCGGGATCACGTTATCGAGCTGGCTTTCACCCGTTGGCTCCAGCACTTCATAGCCAGTGATCTTGCCTGTGCGGTCGATGGTCACGCTTACCTTGGCGCGGCCTTCGATTTCCCGCGCGATAGCAGAGCGTGGATAGATATGGGACTTAACGATCTTTTTGACGATCTCTTTCTGCCAATCCTTGACATCATCCGCGTAAGCAGGCGCGGCTGTCGCCATGAAAAAGCCCGCGCACAATAGCGCAAGAACCATCTTGATATGCTTCTCAAGCCCCCCGGCAAGCACCCCAAATACCATCCCAATCCTCCTTCAACTCTGTTGCTTTCCCTTACCATAAGCGAAAGCAGGTAAAAACAAAGATAAGATTTATGGTTAATAGCGCGTTAAGGTTAGGACTGCAATCTTAGCGTTTTACGAATGCGAAAAGACATGGCGATACGGCCGGTCGGGATTCGCTTTCTGGCCCACAGGAAAAATGTCAGCCACCCCGAAATAAAGCTGCGCATTTCCGCTTGCCTTTATGTTTCATATGGCTATAGTGCGCCCCGCATACCCCACAGAAGTGGGGCGCATTTCCTTCCAGCCAGCCTGGAAATACGGAGTCGTGGCCGAGCGGTTTAAGGCGCACGCCTGGAAAGCGTGTTGGGTGGCAACGCCCTCGAGGGTTCGAATCCCTCCGACTCCGCCATTTACCAAAATCCCCAAAATTCAGACATGATCCGCATCCGCACAGTGGGGATGTGGCGTGCTCTCGTTGTCGCCAGTATGATGGGAACAGGTCGGACTGCTAGGCCCCCACTCAGTCACCATGAAAAAGGGCGCCAGCGGCGCCCCAGGATCATCAGTTGGTATAGTAGGCGCTCTTGCCGCCGTAATAATATCCCTGGTCGCCATATCCGTAGCCGCGGTGGCGTTTGATGTTGACCTGGGTCAGGACAGCGCCTGCAAGCGGAATTTGCGTCTGTGCCAGCTGTTTTACAGCCGTCTTCACAATACCCTTAGGCGTCTGCTCCCACTGGATGACAAACATGACGCTTTCAGCGTGGCGCGCAATGATCATGGCGTCAGCAACGGCCATAATCGGCGGCGTATCCAGAAGCACCAAGTCATAGCGCTTGCGAGCCTCTGACAGGAAGTGTCGGAATTCAGCGGAGGTAAAGCGCTCTTGTGGGTCTTCAACCCTTTCGGCCCAAAGAAGGTGAATCCCAGTAACCTCATCCTTGAAGATGTCCTTGCCCGAATCCTGGGCCGAGCCGGTCAGGATGTCATTGACGCTGAGATGCTTGTCTTTTGACACGTTCATCCGCTGGCGGAAGACAGGGCGACGCAAGTCACATTCCACCACCAGGACCTTGAGCCCCGTACGTCCCAAAATCTGGGCCAGACACAAAGTGGCTGTGGATTTGCCTTCGCCAGGCACGGAAGACGTCACCGCCATCACCTTCGGTGTGCTGCCATCCTTGCCACTGAACATCAGCGAGGCATGGACGTTCCGGTGTGCCTCCGCGAAGGAAGAGTTTGGCTTCTGCGCGATATATTCCTCAGGCTTCCGGTCCTTCAGGGCTGACTTGTCAACAAGCGGGATCATCCCGAGTGACCGCAACTGCAGGTCCTGACGCAGTTGATCGAAATTGCGATAGCCATTGTCGAGCGCTTCCAGAAGGAAGGCCAGGCCGATACCAAGCGCGACTCCGACAAAGCTCACAAGCGTCAGAATCATCTTCTTTTTAGGGAAAGATGCCACAAGTGGCGTATCCGCCTTTGCAATGATGCGCGCGTCAGCTTGCTGCATGCCGTCCTGACTGGACGTTTCCTTGAAACGGGTCAGGAAGGTTTGCAGGAGCAAGCGGTTGGCTTCCGCCTCGCGGTCCAGTTCGCGCATCTGGACTTGCGCCCGGCTGACTTCAAAGCTCTCCGCCTTCAGGCTTTCAAGGTTCTGCTGCAGGGTCTGCACGCGGATCGAGGCGACTTCGGCTTCCCCGCGGATGCCAGCGACGATCTTGTCGATTTCATAGGAAATCTTCGCCTTGATATCAGCAAGTTCAGCCTGGACATTCAACATTTTCGGGTGTTTGGGGCCATAGCGGGTCGCGAGTTCCGCCCGCTCGCGCTGGACACCGGATTCCTGTTCCTTCAGGCGCTGGATCAGTGGCGACTGCAGAACCTCGATCAAACCGGACTCTTCAATCTTGCCATCGGCTGCATTTTGTTCGATCTGGCGCTGGCGAGCTTCGATCCGAGCCAGCTCGGTTCTGGCGGTCACCAGTTGGGTGTTGATCTGGGCCAGCTGCTGTTCGTTCACAAGGCCTGCCGACTGAGTCTGAACCAGTTGGTGCCGTTCCCGGAATTGCTGGGCCGCCTGCTCCGACACCCGTACCTTGTCCCGCAGCTGCGCAACTCTCTCATTCAGCCATTCGTTGGCGCGTTGAGTCGCTTCAAATTTCACTTCAAGCTGGTCTGTGAGGTACAGATCCGCCAAACGGTTCACAATCCGGGAAGCTTTTTGCGCACTCGCCGATTCAAACGTCAGATTGAGTGTATAGGACCTCGGCGGATTGGACACATCAAGACGCTCTGCGACGGCAGTGATTACCTGAGCGCGCGTTGCTTCCGCGATTTCTTCTGCGGTCCGGGTGTCCGGCTTGGTCCCGAAAATGGCAGCTTTCCAGCTGTCGGAAAGATAGCTCATGGGGTTGAGGTAAGAAAAAAGCGAGCGACTGTCGTTTAGCCGTGAATTAAACTCGGGGTCTCCAGTCAGCTTCATGCTGTCAACCAGTTTACCCACAAGGCGACGGGATTTGAGGACATCGATCTCAGTCTTGATGGCCGCCTGGTCTGTACCCAGGCCCGACACTACGGCTTCCAGATCGACGACACTGTTTTGACGGCTTTCGATCGCCAGCATCGCCTGCGCGGTGTAGCGGGGCGTCAGCTGGAATACGACGATGGTCGACAGGACAAGCAGGAAGACAGCGGTGTTAAAGATAACCCACTTTCGGCGCCACAAAACCAGGGCCAGCGCCCTGATATCGATTTCCCCTTCCTTTTCACCGTGGGAAGGATGGCCGAAAGTCTTAGGCTCGTGCTGCTTCACATATTGATTGTCATACATCGTCTGAAACCCATTAGAACGCGTCTAAAAGAAGCGTTCAGGAACTGTGATTATATCCCCCGGCTGTACCAGGGTAGCGTCGCTCACATCGATGTCCGTATCCACGCCATCAACCTTGCGCGTAATTGTTATCTTTTTCTTGGCGGCGCGATAGGTAAATCCGGACGCCAGCGCCACCGCATTCAGGATGGTCATGCCATTGACGAACGGATAGCTACCCGGTTTCTTAACCTCGCCCAGAATGTAGAAGGGCCGATAGTTCATTACCTCCACACTGACGCGCGGATTGACCAGATAGCCGTCCGCCAGCTTCTGGGCGATCAACGTCTCGGCCCGGTCCAGATCCAGGCCGCCCACTTTGGTCGCGCCAATCAGCGGCATGGAGATGATGCCCGTACCATCCAGCTCGAACTCACCGGACAGGTCTTCTTCGCCGTAAACAGTGACGCGGATCTGGTCACCCGAACCCAGTTCATACCGAGCGGCAACATCAGAAGGCGCCGAATCCGCCGCCTCCTGGGCATAAGCAGAAAAAGCGAGCCCCAGGAGGCTCGCTAATAGAAACATGAATTTCATGACATTACGCATACATAGAAGCCTGATTTGCTAACAGTAAAAACAAGTTCTAATACTAGCAAATCAGCTTAGCAAGCGCTACCACTGTGCCTTCACATTTACCATGACGGCGTGGCGGGAGTAATCCTGACCTTGCTCAGTCGTGTCGCGGTAGCTGTATTTATAGCCAAGGTCTACGTTCACGTTCGGGTTCAGCAGGTAGCGTGCGCCAACACCGAAGTTGATCAGGTCATCTTCACGGGTAGTCAGCTCGAAGCTCTGCTTGGTGTAGCTCGCGTCTGCGCTCAACAGAACATTCCTGCGCAGTTCATGCTCGACCCGGCCAAAGAACAGGGTCGAGGTGATGCCGGAAGCCCGGACAAACGTGCCACTGCCGTTATCGCCACCAATAGTGGTTTCGTCGATCGAACGCTTGATGGAGCCAGTGAAGGACGTCAGACCGGTCACGTTCCAGAGCAGCTCTGCACCGAAGTTGATACCGTCCGTGCTGGCAAGCGTATCAGAATCATAAGCACGCTTCATGTAACCGGCGAAAACTTCACCGCGCGCCTTACCCGTCAGGTCAAACGCCGCACCGGCAACAACTTCGTAACCGTCAGAGTTACGCTGCGGGCCACCGTCTTCCTTGGAGTTGTCATATTCAACGCGGTCCATGGATGCCTGCAGGAAGGCTTCGCGGCCGTCAGCCAGTTCGTAGCCGACGCGCGCTTTCACCTTCATCCGGTCACGGTCACGGTCGTCGTTGTTGAGCGTGCCGCCACCGTTGAGCGCCACATCGTCAAAATTCTGCCGCACGTAAGAACCGTCCACAGCCAGGGAGACAACGGAAACGTCACGCTTGAAGCCGAGAGTTGCGTCGAAGGTCGTCGTGTTGGCAGGAGATACCTGGTTGCCAACAGCATCGGCAGATCCACGATCTTCGTGGCCGTTCGAATAAATGACCTTGGCGTTGATTTCGGTACCGTGAGAGATGTCTTTCCGGCCCGACGCACCAATGCTGAAATCGTCATAATCTTCGCTGCCGTTGTCGAAATAGCGAGCGATGTTTGCGTCACCGAAGATCTGCAGGAGATCGCTGTTCCAATCGGACGCCAGCATGAATTTAGGGGCGACGGTCGCTACGAAGTCGTCGGTCACACCGCTTTCCTGGGCGTAAATGTTCGAGTCGGATTTAACGCCAGCAGTGATGGACGGATAGAAGAGGAAGCTGCCGGAGCGAATACCGGGGGCGTTATAGTCCTCGCGGTAACGCTCATATACGGAAGTAACCGCATCTGCCTCGGCACTTTCGTCCTGACCGAACGCGGCCGGAGCCAGAGCTGTCGACGCGAGAAGACTCGTGGCTACAAAATAGGAAATCTCTTTTTTCATCTAACTTACCCCAGTTGGTAGATCGCCGGCGCAAAGACACTCAGCCTGATTAATCAACTAAATACGCGATTTAATATACACATCTAACCTTTTGGTTTGTCGACACAAAGTGTTAAATGAGCCAATGCCCCAATTAATAGGGGATCATGTTGCTATTTGGCAACAGCCTTGATGGGTGATTCACCGTCAGCCGCGCGATCGCAACAACCTGAAGCAGAATTATGTCGTCTTGACGACAAACAGAAGCAATCTTGATGGATATTTAATTTAGTGCTAAAACAAATAGGCATCACCAAGGCGGGGAGTCAGACGTGGAGGGGAGTCTAGCGTGGAGAATCGAGTTGCACTCATAACCGGCGGCGGCAGCGGCATTGGCCTTGCTGTTGCGAAGGCTTGCGCCCAGGCGGGAATCACACCGGTACTGGCGGGCCGCTCCAAAGCCCGACTCGAAGAAGCCGCTGCCCAGATTCCGGGAGCAGCCTATGTCCCCCTTGACGTGACCAGCGAAGAGAGCGTGCAGGCGGCCTTCAGCCATCTCGACACAGCCGGATATCACCCAGACATCCTCGTGAACAACGCCGGGGCGGCAGCAACCGCGCCATTTGAGCGCACAGACCTGAACGCCTGGCAATCCATGTTGGATGTCAACCTGACCGGCGCCTTCCTGTGTACACGTGCGGCCCTGCCCGCCATGCGAAAGCGCGGGTTCGGCCGTGTTATCACGGTTGCCAGCACGGCGGGCCTCAAGGGCTATGCCTACACATCGGCCTATGCTGCCGCCAAACATGGCGTCATTGGCATGACCCGGTCGCTGGCGCTTGAGCTCGCGGGCACGGGCATTACCGCCAACGCCGTCTGCCCCGGCTTTACCGATACGGATATCGTGCAGGCTTCTATCCGGAACATCATTGAGAAAACTGGCCGCAGCGAAGAAGACGCGCTCAAGGCCCTGACCAAACACAATCCGGAAAACCGTCTGGTCACAACGGCTGAGGTCGCCGACGCCGTCCTGTGGCTTGCGGGCGAGCAGGCCAGCGCCATCAACGGCCAGGCCATCGCGGTTGCCTGCGGGGAGATCATGTAACATGGCAAACCACCCTTCCATTTCGCCCACTGAACAGGAAGCCCTGCGCACCTGGCTGAAGCTGCTGGGCAGCAGCAACCTGGTACGCAAGACGCTGCAGTCGCGCCTCAGCGCCGGATACGGCGTGTCGCTGTCGCGCTTCGACGTTCTGGCGAATCTTTACCGGGCACCCGAGGAAGGTGTGCGCCTGTCTGATCTGTCGAAGCAACTGATGGTCTCGAACGGCAATGTCACCCAGGTGATGACGCCCTTGGTGAAGGAAGGCTATGTGGACCGTACAAAGTGCACGCAGGATGCCCGCGCCGCCACCGCGCGCCTCACCGACAAAGGCAAAGCACTATTCGAGAAGATGGCCGCAGACCACGCACGCTGGGTGGGCGAGATTTTCGCAAACCTGTCAACGGACGATCATAAGCAGGTCGCAAACCTCCTGGACAAGCTTGATCAGACAAAGATGAACCAGGACTAAGAGGATACGACATGAACCCCAACAGCTTTAAACCCGAGCATTTCCTGTGGCACTTTGACGGCGGCGTCGGCACCGTGACCCTGAACCGCCCAGACCGCATGAACCCGCTGACGTTCGACAGCTATGCGGAACTGCGCGACATGTTCCGCAACCTTGTCTATGTGCCGGAGGTGAAAGCCATCATCCTGACCGGTGCCGAAGGCAACTTCTCCTCTGGCGGCGACGTGCATGAGATCATCGGCCCCCTTGTTGACATGGACATGCCGGGGCTTCTGAAGTTCACCCGCATGACCGGCGACCTGGTGAAGGCCATGCGGGGTTGCCCGCAACCAATCATCGCGGCGGTCGACGGCATCTGCGTGGGCGCGGGTGCCATCATGTCCATGTCGTCCGACCTTCGGATCGCCACACCGGACGCCAAGACAGCCTTCCTCTTCAACCGGGTAGGCCTCGCGGGCTGCGACATGGGGGCCTGCGCTATCCTGCCGCGCATTATCGGCCAGGGCCGCGCGTCTGAATTGTTGTTCACCGGTCGCACCATGGGCGCAGAGGAAGGCGAACGCTGGGGCTTCTTCAACAAGCTGAGCACCAAGGCCGACCTGATGAAAGACGCGCAGGAGATGGCAGCGCGCCTGGCGTCCGGCCCGACCTTCGCGAACGGCATGACCAAAAACCAGCTGAACATGGAATGGGACATGAGCCTCGATACCGCGATCGAGGCAGAAGCCCAGGCCCAGGCCATCTGCATGCAAACCAAAGACTTCGAACGCGCCTACCATGCGTTCGTGGCCAAGAAAAAACCCGTATTCGAGGGCGACTGATGACCCATTCAACCTCAGACCGCACATTCCTGACGTGGCCGTTCTTTGACGACCACCACCGCACTTTGGCGGATGAACTGGACGCCTGGGCCACAAGCACCCTGCCCGCCATTGTTGACGCACCCGGCGCGCACGAGGATGTAGACACCACCTGCCGCACGCTTGTGAAGGCGCTTGGGGAGGGTGGCTGGCTCCGGTACGCGGTGCCCAAGGCCTATGGCGGCATGTTCGACACGCTCGATGTGCGCTCGCTGTGCATCATCCGCGAAACGCTGGCGCGCCATTCCGGCCTTGCCGATTTCGCCTTCGCCATGCAAGGGCTGGGCTCTGGCGCCATAACGCTGGCGGGCTCTGACGCGATCAAGTCAGCCTACCTGCCTGCCGTGGCGGCGGGTGAAAAGATCGCGGCTTTTGCGCTTACCGAACCTGAAGCGGGCTCTGATGTTGCCTCGCTTTCTTCCACGCTCAAGGACGCCGGGGGCGAATTAAGCCTGTCGGGCGAGAAGACCTACATCTCGAACGGCGGCATTGCCGATTTCTACTGCGTGTTCGCGCGCACCGGTGAAGCACCCGGTGCCCGCGGCCTGTCCGCCGTGGTGGTGGACGCAGATACGCCAGGCCTTGAAATTGCTGAGCGAATCGAAGTGATCGCCCCGCATCCGCTGGCGAAGCTTTTCTTCCAGGGCTGCCATGTACCGAAGGAAAACCTTCTGGGTCAACGCGGCGCAGGGTTCAAGCTGGCGATGGCGACACTGGATATCTTCCGCTCAACTGTTGGCGCGGCCGCCCTTGGCTTTGCCCGCCGGGCGCTGGAGGAAGCGCTCAAACGCACGCGCGAGCGTGAACTTTTCGGCGCGCCGCTCGCGGAATTGCCGATCACACAGGAACGGCTGGCCGAGATGGCGCTCGATATCGATGCCAGCGCGCTCCTTATATATAGGGCCGCCTGGACAAAGGACAGCGGCGCGGCACGCGTCACCCGCGAAGCCGCCATGGCCAAACTGCATGCCACAGACCAGGCGCAACTTGTTATCGACAAGGCGTTGCAGATGTTCGGCGGCATGGGCGTCACCAAAGGCGTGAAGGTGGAGGAACTGTACCGCGAGATCCGCGCACTCAGGATTTATGAGGGCGCGTCCGAGGTGCAGAAACTGGTAATCGCGCGACAGCTTCTGTCCGGCGCGTAAGGATACCATCATTGAGGACTGGGGAGGCCTCGATCACATGTTTGAAAGTGCACACAAGGACAGCTTCACCCGGGATAACCTGCCTGACCCGGCGCTTTGGCCAGAGCTGACGTTCGATCTGCCGGACCTGCAGTATCCAGAACGGCTGAATGCAGCTGAGGCGCTCCTGTCTGGCGGGGCTTTGGGCGCCCCGGCCATCCTGTGGTCCGGCGGTCGCTGGACCTACGGTGACCTGCGCGCGACCGCAAGCCGTATCGCGAACGCGCTGACGCACGACCTTGGCCTGGTGCCAGGGGGCCGGGTGCTCCTGCGCGGCCGCAATACCCCGATGATGATCGCCGCCTGGTACGGCGTGCTGCTGGCGGGCGGCGTGGCTGTCACCACCATGCCGATGCTGCGCGCGCCGGAGCTGGTGACCATCTGCGACATGGCGAACATCTCGCTCGCGCTCAGCGAAAACGGCCTGATGGATGAGTTGAAGGCGGCGCAGAAAAGCACCCGCGCGCGCCTGCGCACCGTGGGCTTTGGCGACGAGGGCGCAGAACTTGAAGCCCTGATGGCCCACGCCAGCGACCAGTTCAAAGCCGTTGATACCGCGCAGGACGACGTGGCGCTTCTGGCCTTCACCTCAGGCACCACGGGAAAGCCGAAGGCCTGCATGCATTTCCACCGCGACGTGCTGGCCATGGCGGACGGCTATGCCCGGCATATCCTCTCGCCCACGGCCAAAGACGTCTTCTGCGGCTCTCCGCCTATCGCCTTCACTTTCGGGCTGGGCGGGCTGGTGGTGTTCCCGGCGCGATTCGGCGCGGCTGTCGCGCTGCCCGAAGCGCCCACGCCGCAGGCGATGCTGGACTGTGTCTCGACGCATAAAGTGACCATGATGTTCACCGCGCCCACAGCTTACCGCGCCATGCTGGGCGAGCTTGAAAATTATGACACCTCCAGCCTTCGCTGTTGTGTCTCCGCCGGCGAAGGCCTGCCCAAGGCCACGTGGGATGACTGGTTCAAAAAAACCGGACTGAAGCTGATGGACGGCATCGGCGCGACCGAGATGATCCATATCTTCATCTCCGCACGCGAGGAAGACATCCGCCCGGGCTGCACCGGCAAGGTGGTGCCCGGCTATCAGGCCTGCGTGCTAGACGAGGATGGCAACATCCTGCCCCCGCCCGCCGAGGGGCGGCTGGCCGTGAAGGGCCCCACCGGGTGCCGCTATATGGCCGACGACCGGCAGACCAATTATGTGGTGAACGGCTGGAACGTCACAGGCGATACCTATGCCCAAAGCGCGGACGGCTATTTCACCTTCATTGCCCGGTCAGACGACATGATCATATCAAGTGGCTACAACATCGGCGGGCCTGAGGTGGAAGCCGCGCTGCTGACCCACGACGCGGTGGCCGAGTGCGCCGTGATCGGCGTGCCGGATGCGGACCGCGGCCAGATCGTGAAGGCCTTCGTGGTGCTGGCGAATGGCGCAAGCCCGTCAGACGATCTGGTGAAGGAACTTCAGACGCACGTGAAAAACACCATCGCACCCTATAAATACCCACGTGCAGTTGCTTTCATAGACGAGCTTCCAAAAACCCAGACAGGCAAGGTGCAGCGCTTCAAGCTGCGAGAGGCCTGAATTAGTTGGGGCGACCTCAAGGATGGACCCTGAACCAAGTTCAGGGTGACGTCACTTTTTCGGCTTCGACAAAATAGGCGATACTGTCATGCTGAACTTGGTTCAGCATCCATGAACACCATCTCAACAAAAAAGGCCGGGTCACGCCCGGCCTTCTGGAATTCTGAATGCTGTACCCGTCTTAGGTTGGGCTGCCGCCGGCCTGGTTCGGGTTAGGCTCCGGCACGATCGGAATGGTGACCGTATCCGTTAGGGTTGGCGTGGTGACGCGCGGCGTATTTGTGGTGCGGGTCCTTGTCCTGGTAGACCCGGTTTGCTGCGTGCCGCCACCGGTGCCACCACCGCCAGCCTGCTGGTTGTTCTGTGGCCTATTGCTATCTAATGCCTTCATCCCACCAGGAGGCGCATT
>JBNKYQ010000023.1:0-18457 GCA_050300975.1 Kordiimonas sp. | reverse complement strand
TATTGCAGAAGCAGGGGTGAATCATAATGGTTCAGAAGAGATGGCGATGCAGCTTGTTGATGCAGCGGCCATAGCCGGTGTAGATGCGGTAAAATTTCAGACCTTTAAAGCCGAAACGCTGGTACAGAAGGGCAGCGCCAACCTGACCATGCCGCTGATCGCCGACATCATGGCGCGGATAAGCGATTGCGACGCCGATGCCGTGATCGTGACGCAGGGTACTGATTCGATGGAAGAGACGGCGTTTTTGGCCAGTATTCTGAACCAAAGTGACAAGCCGGTGATCTTCACCGGCGCCATGCGGACGCCCAACCAGCCGGGTGCGGATGGCCCTGCCAACCTCTATGACGCGGTTCTGGCCGCCACAGACAGCCGCGTGCGTGGTGTTGCGTTGGTGATGAACGGCGAGCTGCATGACCCTTGGCTGGTGGCCAAGGAACATACTTCAAGCCTGCAGGCTTTCCAGGCAGAGCAGGGGCCCATGGCCACGATCGCGGAAGGGGAACTGCACTGGCGCCGGGAATGCCGGGCGCGCAGGCTTGACCTCGACGCCACCGGTGCTTTTGCCCCGGTAGCGCTGGTGACAGCGGTGATCGATGATGACGGCCGCTTGCTCGATATGGTCAAGGGCGCAGGATACAAGGGCGTGGTGATAGAAGCCTTCGGAGCAGGACACCTTTCTGAAGTGTGGGCGGACAAGGCGGAAGCGCTGGCGAAAGAAATGCCGGTAATTTTATCGACGCGTGCGCGGGGCGGTAAGATATTCGAAAGGTCTTACGGATATCGTGGGGCCGAAATTGATTTGCTGTCCCGCGGGTTGGTGCCCGCCGGATGGTTGCGGGCGCGAAAGGCCCGCTTGTTGCTTTCGGCCCTGTTAGGTCAGGGTGTCACTAATTGGAAACAGACCTTTACCCAGGTGGTGAAAAGTGGTTGAGTGTGAGCCCACAGTATTAGTTAACGGCAGTCAGCTTGAGGGGTCGAGTGTTGCCTGATCAGTCTTTGTTTCCAATTGTCTCAGGTTTGGGGCATGCCTTTTTCTGGTGCCATGATGAGCACCTGGGCGAACGCCTGCGCGCGATCCTCATCAAGGCGGGATTTATTGAAGTGCCAACGGGCGAGCCACTTGTGGCCTGTTTCCTTGCGGACGATATGGAATCGGTTGTGCCGGTGCTTGAGCAGACTTTTGCAGCCAAGGAACGCCGGCTTATCCGGGCGCTGCTGTCGGGCAATGCCAAGCCAACGCTTCAGGAATTCGGCAACATGCATACGCTCGAGGAGCTTGGGCTTCGTCTGACCGCCCAGTGGCTGGGGGACCTGCTTGTCGATCGCCGCTACAAGTCGCTGCTGCAGCCGATCGTGTGTGTGGACGACCATAAAAACGTCATGGGCTATGAGTTCCTGATCCGCGGGCTTCATACGGACGGTACGGAAATACCAGCGCCGGTTCTGTTTGAAACGGCAGAGGCCGCGGGCATGCTTTATGCGCTCGATATGGCGGCTGGCGAATGCGCCACCCGCACGGCCAAGGGATTTGACCTCAAGGAAAGCGTGTTTGTGAACGTGCTGCCTTTCACCATCGATACCGAGGATGGTATGGAAGCCTGGCTTGCCAACGTTCTTGGGGAAAGCGGCCTCGCCGAAGATCAGCTTGTTTTCGAGATCGTCGAAAGCCAGCAGCTTTCTGACCTGGAAACGGTACGCAGCCTGGTGCGCCGCCTGAAGGACCGTGGCATCCGCATTGCCCTTGATGATTTCGGCACAGGCTTCAATAACCTCTCGGGGATCACGGAAATCCAGCCCGACTTTATCAAACTTGATAAATCCCTGACCCATGACCTGAATGACGATGGCCGCAAATGGACCCTGGTCGCCAACATTGTCGATTCTGCCAAGCAGTCTGACATCAAGGTGATCGCTGAAGGCGTCGAAGATAAAAAGACCGCCCGCATGCTGGAAAGCGCGGGCGTTGATTATCTACAGGGCTATCTGTTTGGCATGCCCGCCGAAGAGCCGATGAAGGCCGACTAGGCCTGCAGCTGGATGGTTTCCAGCTTATCAAGGAGGCTCGTCAGGGCCTCTTTCTCAACCGCGCTCAGTTTCGCAAGGATCTTGCCCTCATAACCAAGGGCGATGGGAATCACTTCGTTGTAGATCGTGCGGCCTTCAGCCGAGAGCGCTAGGACCGACCGACGCTTGTCCTCGGGCGAGAAGTGTCTCTCCAGCCTGCCGCTGTCCAGAAGCTTGTTCACCGCGCGGGAGACGGCCACCTTGTCCATGGCTGTGCGCTCTGCCACCTGGGCCGCCGAGAGGTCGCTATCTTCACCAAGAACCGCCATAACCCGCCATTCTGGGAGGCTGAGCTGAAACTTCTCTTCATAGCCATCGGCAATGGCCCGGCTGATCCGGTTCGACAGCACCGACAGGCGGTAGGGCAGGAAATCCGCAAGACAGATCGCATCCTCTGAAATTTTTTTCATCGTTCCCTCATACATGCTCTTGCAATTAGTTTCGTATGAAACTAATATGGGTTCAAGAGAAATTAACACGGCGTTCAAGATTCCGGAATTTCCGGGAACCGATTTTTGCACGCCTTTCCATTTTGTATATAGGACATATAGGAGAGTTGGAAGATGGCCGATCTCTTTGAGAACCCAATGGGCCTTTGCGGCTTTGAATTTGTTGAGTTTACGGCGCCAGAAAAAGGTATCCTGGAGCCAGTATTCCAGAGCATGGGCTTCACCCACGTGGCCAATCACCGCTCCAAGGACGTGACACTGTGGCGTCAGGGCGACATCAATTTCATCGCGAACTACGAGCCAAACAGCCCGGCAGCATATTATGCTGAAGAGCATGGCCCAAGCGCCTGCGGCATGGCTTTCCGCGTGAAAGACTCGCACTTCGCCTATGAAGAGTGTCTCAAGAAAGGCGCGCAGCCGATTGACGTGCAAACCGGCCCGATGGAACTGCGCCTGCCGGCCATCAAAGGCATCGGCGGTGCTGCCCTTTATCTTGTGGACCGTTTCGGCGACGGCAACAGCATCTACGACATCGACTTCGAGTGGATCGAAGGTGTGGACCGTCACCCGGAAGGCTGTGGTTTCCACACGCTTGACCACCTGACACACAATGTGTACCGCGGCCGCATGGATTACTGGGCGAACTTCTATGAGAAGTTCTTCAACTTCCGTGAAATCCGCTATTTCGACATCAAGGGCGAATACACGGGCCTGCTGTCAAAAGCCATGACGGCGCCTGACGGCAAGATCCGCATCCCGCTGAATGAAGAAGCGGCTGGCGGTAGCGGCCAGATTGAAGAATTCCTGATGGCCTATAACGGTGAGGGCATTCAGCACATCGCGTTCGCGTGTGACGACCTGATCAAATGCTGGGACAAGCTCAAGGAAGCGGGTGTGCCGTTCATGACAGCCCCGCCAGAGACGTACTATGAAATGCTGGAAGAGCGCCTCCCTGGCCACGGTGAGCCTGTGGACGAGCTCAAGACGCGCGGCATTCTGCTGGACGGCACAACCGAAGGCGAAAGCCCACGGCTGCTGCTGCAGATCTTCTCAGAGACCCGCCTCGGCCCTGTGTTCTTCGAATTCATCCAGCGCAAGGAAGATGACGGCTTCGGCGAAGGCAACTTCAAGGCGCTCTTTGAATCCATGGAACGCGACCAGATCCGCCGCGGTGCGCTGAAGGTCGACGAAGACGCAGCCTAACAGGCAATAGCCGGGCAGGGGCCACGGGCCCCTGTATCCCTGTGTAAGCATTCAAAAGGACGATACAATGCAGCTTCAAGGCGTTCATCACGTGGCTTACCGTTGCCGCGATGCCAAGGAAACGGTGGAATTTTACCAGAAGCACCTGAACATGGACTTCCAGCTGGCGATTGCCGAAAACGAAGTGCCGTCGACGGGCGAGCCTGACCCTTACATGCATATTTTCCTTGATGCAGGGAACGGCAACGTGCTTGCCTTCTTCGAGCTGCCGAACCAGCCGGAGATGGGCCGCGACACCAACACGCCAGAGTGGGTGCAGCATATTGCCTTCAAGCTTGGCAGCATGGAAGAGCTGCTGGCCGCCAAGGAAAGCCTGGAAGCCGCCGGTATCGACGTGCTGGGGCCAACCAACCACACCATTTTCAAGTCGCTCTATTTCTTCGATCCAAACGGCCACCGCATTGAGCTGGCCGCCAACACCAATGAGCCTGGCATGCTGGAAGAACTGAAGCGTGTGGGCCCAGAAATGCTGGAAGAATGGTCACGGACCAAGAAAGCACCGAAGCATGCAGCCTGGCTGCACGGAGACGGTGAATTCAAGGCACTGGACGGCTAGATACTGAAATTCTTGGCGGAGCGGGGCCGCCATCTGGAACAATTGAGTTAAGGAATAAAGTCTATGAAACTTGCGTCTCTCAAGCACGGCCGCGACGGCAAACTGGTTGTTGTGTCCAAAGACCTGAAGCGTATGACGTCGGCGGCAGAAATCGCGCCGACCCTTCAGGCTGCGATTGACGATTGGGCAACAGCACTGCCGAAACTGCGCGCGCTTTATGAATCGCTGAATTCCGGTGCGGTTGAAGGCGAAGCCTTCAATGAAGCTGACTGTGCGTCGCCGCTGCCGCGCGCCTACCAGTGGGCGGATGGTTCGGCCTACGTGAACCACGTTGAACTGGTGCGCAAGGCACGGAACGCCGAAATGCCGGCCACCTTCTGGACCGACCCGCTGATGTATCAGGGCGGCTCCGACACCTTCCTGGGCCCGCGCGACAACATCGTGATGCCGCAGGACGAAGGCTTCGGTATCGACTTCGAGGCAGAAATCGCTGTCATCACTGATGACGTGCCGATGGGTGTGTCGGAGGCTGATGCCGCTGGCCACATCAAACTGCTGATGCTGGTCAACGACGTGTCGCTCCGTGGCCTGATCCCGGGCGAGCTGGCCAAGGGCTTCGGCTTCTTCCAGTCCAAGCCTTCGAGCGCTTTCAGCCCTGTGTGCGTAACGCCCGATGAGCTTGACGGCGTGTGGGAAGACACCAAGGTGAACCTGCCGCTGGTGTCCCAGTATAACGGTGAGATGTTCGGTAAGCCCGAAGCAGGCATCGACATGACCTTCAACTTCGCCAAGCTGGTTTCGCACGCTGCGAAAACCCGTCCGCTGGGCGCGGGCGCCATCATCGGCTCCGGTACTGTGTCCAACAAGATGGACGGCGGCCCGGGCAAGCCTGTTTCAGAGGGCGGCGTGGGCTACAGCTGCATCGCCGAAATCCGCATGATCGAGACCATTGAGAAAGGCCAGCCTTCCACCAGCTTCATGAAGTTTGGCGACTCGATTCGAATCGAAATGTTCGACCGTGACGGCGCGTCCATATTCGGCGCGATCGACCAGGTTGTCACCAAGGGCTAAATGGGGGACATGATGCGCATCCTATATGGTTATTTCCGGTCTTCGGCAGCCTTCCGGGTGCGCATTGCCCTTGGACTGAAGCGGCTTGAGTGCGAGCACCGCGCGATCAACCTCAAGCCGGGTGTTAGCGAACAGAAGTCTGAGGACTATCTGAAGCTGAACCCACAGGGGCGGGTGCCATACTTCATCGATGGCGACGTGGCGCTGAGCCAGTCGCCGGCGATCCTGGAGTATCTCGAGGAAGCTTATCCGCAGTCACCGCTGTTGCCCGACGGGATGGCAGAGCGCGCCTATGTGCGCCAGCTGGCAAGCCTGATTGGCTGCGATATCCATCCGCTCAATAACCTTGCGGTGCTGATGCGCATCAAGGGCCAGTTGGGCGCCGATGAAGAGGCCACCAATTCGTGGTATCATCACTGGATCCATGAGGGTTTCACGGCGCTTGAAGCCATGCTGGCGGCAAGCGAGCACACAGGCCGTTTCTGCTTCGGCGACACGCCGGGCATGGCCGATGTCTATCTGGTGCCACAGGTCTGGAATGCGCGGCGTTTCGGCACGCCCTTGGAGGCGTTCCCGACTATTTTGCGGATTGATGAAGCGTGCCGGGAAATGGCTGCTTTCATCGATGCTGCACCGGAAAATCAGCCGGACGCGGTATAGCCGTACCGGTATTTGTTAGGAGGGACCCATGAAAATCACAACACGCCTTGGTCGCGAAGTTGAAGTGAACGAAGACTATACGGTTGACCAGAACTGGGAGCATTTCACCGACGAGGAGCACGACCGGTGGGACCGGCTTTATGCCCGTCAGGAGCAGATGCTGGACGGTCGCGCGTGTGATGAATTCATGGAGGGCCTGCATTCGCTCAAGCTTTCTGACGGCGGCATCCCCCGCTTTGATGAGCTGTCCGCGCGGCTAAAGGAAATCACCGGCTGGACCGTAGTCGCAGTGCCGGACCTGGTGCCGGACGATGTGTTCTTCGACCATCTGGCAAACCGCCGCTTCCCTGCGGGCAATTTCATCCGTCCGGAAGCGCAGCTTGATTACCTGCAGGAACCGGATGTGTTCCATGACGTGTTCGGCCATGTGCCGCTTCTGGCGAACCCCACATTTGCTGACTATATGGAAGCCTATGGCAAGGGCGGCCAGCGCGCGGCCGGTCGGGGTGTTCTCACGAACCTGGCGCGGCTATACTGGTATACGGTGGAGTTTGGGCTCATTAACACACCAAAAGGCATGCGCATCTACGGTGCCGGGATCGTCAGCTCCAAGTCCGAGAGCATCTTCTGCCTTGAGGACGCGAGCCCGAACCGCATCCACTTTGACCTGATGCGCCTGATGAAAACCGATTACCGCATCGACGACTTCCAGCAGACTTACTGGGTGATCGACAGCTTCCAGGAGCTTCTGGAAGCCACATACCAGGACTTCGGCCCGCTTTATGACGCGCTGGAGGCCAACACAACGGTCTATACGCCGGATACGGTGCTGGATGAAGACACAGTTCACAACCACGGCACGCAGGCTTATGCGAACGCCGGTGGCCGGCTTGCGAAGGCCGCAAGCTAACGGAATGTCACTATAATAATAATTTGGGCTGGCCTGAGGGCCTAATTGAGGCTGTCGCACCTGCGGCGGCCTTTTTTTTAGCCAGATTTTTAGCCAGAGAAGGGGCCGCGTGGCTCCCAAAGAAAAAAGGCCCCCGCGCCGTTGCGGGAGCCTTCAGGAACTTTCTGGAGGAAAGTTTCAGTTCTTGTTGGTTATTCAGCAGCCGTTGCCAGCTTGGCTTCGTTCGCACGACGGATGATATCCTCAGCCATCTCGTTGGCGATCACACCCGTTGGGCGGCCTTCCTTGTCGCTGGCGTTGAAGATTTTCGTCAGCGTTTCACCGATGCGCAGAACCTTGGCTTCGCGCTCAGCCGCGTTTGGCTTTTCCTTGTAGACTTCGGATTCAACCGAAATGATGCCGCCAGCGTTGATCACATAGTCAGGCGCGTAGAGAATACCGCGCTTACGCAGTTCTTCGTCTTCCTTGCCTTCGGTCTCAAGCTGGTTGTTGGACGCGCCCGCAATCACGGTGGCTTTGATGTCGCCAAGGGATTTCGGGTTCAAGACGCCGCCAAGGGCGCAAGGCGCGAACACGTCGCAGTCCACAGCGTGGATGGCGTCAGGCGCAACAACTTCGGCTTCGCCTTTTGCCAGAACCGCCTGGATGTTGGCATCAACGATATCGGTCACGATGATTTTCGCGCCGTCTGCGCGCAGGTGGTCAACCAGATACTGGCCAACGTGGCCAAGGCCCTGAACGGCAACAGTGATGCCTTCAAGGGAAGCTTTGCCCAGGCGGTGCATCACAGCAGCCTTGATGCCTGTGTATACGCCCAGCGCTGTATGCGGGGAAGGGTCACCGGTGCCGAAGTCGCCGCCCTCAAGGCCACACACGAAGTTGGTGGTCTCAGCTGCTGCTGCGAGCATGTCAGGGCTTGTGCCAACGTCTTCCGCGGCATAGTAGCTGCCACCCAGGCGGTTGATCATGCGGCCGAAGGCGCGCATCAGCTCAGGCGAGCCCAGCTCTTTCGGGTTGCCGATGATAACGGATTTGCCGCCACCAAGGCGGAGGCCAGCCATTGCGTTCTTGAAGGACATGCCGCGCGACAGGCGCAGAACGTCATAAACGGCATCCTGCTCGCCGCGGGTTTCGGCCACATCGATTGGCGCGGAACGACGGTGGTTCGCAGCATAGTCCCAGAAGCGCGTGCCGCCCGTGGCAGGGCCGAGGGCAGTGGAGTGCACAGCGATGATGGCGCGGAGGCCAGTGGCTTCGTCAGAACAGAATACGACCTGTTCGTGGTTCTTGAAGCTGCGTGAATCGAAAACGGGCATAGTCGAAATCCTTCCCAATAAATCCCGTGCCGGGTTTCCCCGGTTACTCGTCATACCCTGTCGTTACCAGTGTGGGGCTTTTAGGGGCGTTCCCTTGTGGACGGCTTGCTTCCTGTTGGGCAAAGCCTGTCCGGTTGGTAACCACATCTTCCGCTTTCTGGTGAAAACATCCCAAAAGCGAGAATTCTAATCTGGACGAATTATCGCACTAATTTTGGGAAATGAGCTTTCGAAGTTTTTTGAATTTCGCAATCTTAAGATAGCTTTTGAGGGCGATTTTGTAATTTGTGATCAAGCACAAGTAATTTTTGCCAAGTGCCTAGATTTCCTATGCATTCCGTAAGGGCAACCTACGACTCAAACGCATGGCATTGACGGCTGGTGAAGCCGGGGGTAGCATAAGTTCGTGTCTGGTAGCCCACATGACCTGTCGCCGAGTCAAACGTTACCCTTATCTTTTCGCATCCATGTTTTTCAGGATGGCAGCGTAATCGGCGAACTGACATCGATTTGAAGGACATGAGATGAAAATTCTCATTACAATGAAACATGTCCAGCTTCTCAAGAAGGAGCTGGGACTGAAACTGCCTGCAGTAAAGTCATCGCATCGGGTTGAAGCGTTGGCCAGGGGCCTAGGTTGGAAATCAAATGCGGCCCTAAGGGCCAGTCTCATTTGTGGTCCAACAGAATGCAACGTCAGAGACGAGCGTTTCGAGGCCTATCTGCGCGAACGCGGTTTTCCGGATTTTCCGAAATCCTGTCTGAGCACGCTGGTTTTGCAGATGATGGTTGATCAGCACAACTTGGCGGCAGGGGCTGATGAATGCCTTGGTCCTGTTGAGGTAACACCAATCCCTGTTCTTTCGGCAGGTCTTTGGCGGAAGAACTGGAAATCTGGATTGGCGGGCATGGTCGTTTGTCTTGCATTGTTCCTGGCCATAAGTCAGCCAATCCTTCGTAGTTTCATGGACGATAATGTCGAACAAATGCTGACCTCAGCTGAGGAACAGGCTTCGCGGGCCGTGCTGACCCTCAATCCTGACATGGCCCACGAAGCTATTGAGACCGTGATGCAGTCCTACTTTGTCACGTCCGTTATTGTTCGTGACGATCACGGGGAGATACTTGCAGGTAATATGGCGGAGCGACTTGATCTGGACTTCCTGCCATTCTCGTTGGCGGCGATATTGGAGCCCGACGGGGAGAAGGTCTATCAGCGTCAACTGAAAATGCCTGACGGGCTTGATGGCCCAGGCATCATAGAAGTCAAGGTGGATAGAAAGCAGGCTATTGCAGCTTCTGGCGGACATACCTCTTTCGGGCTTATGCTTGTTGCCCTACTGGGGTGGTGGCTAGGCAGCCATTCCAGTAGTGTTGGACCTGGTAGATGGGGCAGGGCCGCGCGTAAGACAGCGCAGCGCTCTCTCATGCGATATTTCAGTTTTCAGCAGACGGACAGCGTATATTCCTGAAACAGAAATAAAAAAAGCCGGGGTGGTGGCCCCGGCTTTTGCTTGTCTTTATGGCGGCAAAGCCTAGATATGCAGTGCGTGGCCGAGGGCCTTGAGGGCTGCTTCCTGGAAGCCTTCCGACTGCGTCGGGTGCGCGTGGATCGTGCCCGCGATATCTTCAAGGCGCGCGCCCATTTCAAGCGCCAGCGAGAAGGCGGCTGAAAGCTCAGACACGCCTTTGCCCACAGCCTGGATGCCGAGCACCAGATGATTGTCCTTGCGGGCGACCACGCGTACGAAGCCGGTTTCGGCTTCCATGGTCATGGCGCGGCCGTTGGCTGCGAACGGGAACAGGCCGATCTGCGTCTCATACCCGGCTTTCTCAGCCTCGTCTGGCGACAGGCCGGCGGTGACGATCTCAGGGTCCGTGAAGCACACAGCCGGGATCGCGACCTTGTCGAAGCTGCGGTTTTCGCCCGCGATGACCTCCGCGACCATCTCGCCCTGCGCCATGGCGCGGTGCGCCAACATGGGCTCACCCGTCAGGTCCCCGATGGCGTATACGCCGGTCATGGACGTCTGGCACTTGTCATCAATGGCGACCACGCGGCCATTCATCTTCAGGTCCAGGCCTTCAAGGCCCCAGCCTTCGGTTTTGGCGCGGCGGCCCACGGTGACGAGGATCTTGTCTGCGGGCAGGGTTTCTTCCTTACCGTCAGCGGTCTCGACGATGAGGCCATCCTGTTTCTTGGTCGCGGCCTTGGCTTTGGTGTTCAGCATCACTTCAATGCCGAGGTCCTTCAGGCTTGCAGCCACAGGCTTCGTTAGCTCCGCGTCATACTGCGGCAGGATGGCGTCCATGGCTTCAACCACGGTCACCTTGGCGCCCATTTTGGCGTAGGCGGTGCCGAGCTCAAGCCCGATATAACCGCCGCCGATAACGACGAGCTTCTCAGGGACTGCATCAAGCGACAGCGCTTCGGTTGAGTGGATTACATTGCCGCCATAGGGCAGGCTTGGGATTTCAACAGGCACCGAACCGGTGGCCAGAATGACATTCTTGGCCTTGATGGTCACCTTGCCGTCTGCGGTTTCGACTTCGCAGGTCTTGCCGTCCACCATGGTGCCCCAGCCCTCTACGGACTTGACCTTGGCTTTCTTCAAGAGGCCCGCAACGCCACTGTTCAGGCGCTTCACGATGCCGTCTTTCCAGGCAACGGTCTTCTTCAGGTCGATCTCAGGCTGCTGCACGGTGATGCCCAGGTTGTTCTCATAGGTATAGTGAACAGCCTTTTCATACTCTTCCGCCGCGTGAATCAGCGCTTTTGACGGAATACAGCCCACATTCAGGCAGGTCCCGCCGGGGCGGTAGCCTTCAACGATGATGGTGTCGATACCAAGCTGGCCAGCGCGGATCGCGGCCACATAGCCGCCAGGGCCTGCGCCCAGCACAAGCGTGTTGCAGTTCATGGTCGTCATTTAGTCCTCCATGAACAGGGTGGCTGGGTTTTCCATCAGCTCCCTGATTTTCTGGATGAATTCAGCAGCGTCCCAACCGTCGATGATGCGGTGATCGAAGGAGGACGACAGGTTCATGATCTTGCGCGGCACAAAGCCGCCGTCTTTCCACACGGGGCGGATGGCAACCTTGTTGACGCCAACGATGGCAACTTCAGGGCTGTTGATCACCGGCGTGGACACGATACCGCCCATCCGGCCAAGGCTGGACAGCGTGATCGTGGAGCCCGTGAGCTCTTCGCGGGTGATCGAACCGTCGCGCGCTGCGTCCGCCAGGCGGCGGGTCTCAGCGGCGATGCCCCAGATGTCCATGGCTTCCGCGTGCTTCAGCACAGGCACCATTAGGCCGCCCGGCGTTTGCGCCGCCATGCCGATGTGGGCTGCGCCAAACTGGTGCACAACACCGTCAGCGTCATAATAATGCGCGCTGCATTTCGGGTAGACCTTCAGCGCCTTGACCATCGCCAGCATGATGAATGGCAGGATCGTCAGCTTCGGCTGGTCGGCTTTCTTGGTGGCGTTCATATGCTCGCGAAGGCTTTCAAGCTCGGTCACATCCACTTCTTCCACATAGGTGATGTGCGGGATGCGGCTTTTCGCATCCTGCATGCGCTCGCCGATCTTGCGGCGCAGGCCAATGACCTTGATCTCCTCGACGCTGGTGTCCGCACGGCGGCTGGAGCCACCGGCAGGCGCGCTGGCGCCAGAGATGTAATCATCCAGGTCTTCGTGCGTAATGCGGCCCGCAGGGCCCGTGCCGTGCACGTAAGCCAGTTTGATGCCCGCGTCAGCCGCGCGCTTGCGTACCGCTGGTGACGCAAGCGGCTTTTCGCCTTCCGCACGCGGCGCGCCGCTTGGGCCAGGCTTTGATGATGCTTTGGCTTTTGGCGCTGCGGTGGGGGCTGCCTTGGGCGCAGAGGCACCGGCAGGCGCAGCTGCAGCTTTCGGTGCTTCAGCCTTTGGCTCTTCCTTGACTTCAGCTTCGGCTTCCGGCGCAGGCTCTGGCTCAGCCGCAGGGGCATCCGGGATGTTGTTGCCTTCGCCTTCGACTTCAAGCGCGATGATCACGCTGCCCACAGGCGTCATGGCGCCAACTTCACCAAAAATCTCGGTAACAGTGCCATCCACCGGGGATGGGATCTCGACCGTGGCCTTGTCGGTCATCACGGCGGCGATCACATCGTCTTCCTTGACGACATCACCAACCTTGACGTTCCATTCAACGATTTCAGCTTCGGTAATGCCTTCGCCTACGTCCGGCATCTGGATCTTGTGAATGCCCATTATTCGGCCTCCATCATTGCTTTAAGCTCGCGGCCAACGCGGGCCGGGCCAGGGAAATAGTCCCATTCCTGGGCGTGCGGGTAGGGCGTGTCATAGCCACATACGCGCACAACAGGCGCCTCAAGGTGGTAGAAGCAGCGCTCCTGCACCTGGGCCGACAGTTCAGCACCAAAACCGGAGGTTTGCGTTGCTTCATGCAGCACCATGCAGCGGCCGGTCTTCTTCACCGATTCCACGATGGTGTCCACATCAAGCGGCATCAGGGTGCGGAGATCGATGATCTCGGCGTCGATGCCGGTTTCCTTCTTGGCGGCTTCCGCCACGAACACCATGGTGCCGTATGTCAGGATCGTCACGTCCTTGCCTTCACTGAAGACAGACGCCTTGCCGATCGGCACCGTATAGTGGCCTTCCGGCACGTCGCCGAGCGGGTGCTTGGACCAGTTGGAGGCCGGGCGGTCGTGATGGCCGTCAAACGGGCCGTTATAAAGACGCTTGGGCTCGAAAAAGATCACCGGGTCATTGTCTTCAATGGAGGCGATCAAGAGGCCTTTGGCGTCATAGGGGTTTGACGGGATCACTGTTTTCACACCAGCAACGTGGGTGAACAGGCTTTCCGGGCTCTGGCTGTGGGTCTGGCCACCGAAGATGCCGCCGCCGCATGGCGTGCGGATGGTGATCGGTGCGGTGAAATCCTTGTTGGAACGGTAGCGCAGGCGCGCGGCCTCAGACACGATCTGGTCGTAGGCCGGATAGATATAGTCAGCGAACTGGATCTCGATGCACGGGCGAAGGCCGTAGGCACCCATGCCGATGGCGGTACCCACGATGCCGCTCTCATTAATCGGGCTGTCGAACACGCGGTGCTTGCCGTATTTCTTTTGCAGGCCGTGGGTGCAGCGGAATACGCCGCCAAAGTAGCCAACATCTTCGCCGTACACGACCACATCGTCGTCCTGGCCCATTTTCACGTCCATCGCATCCCGGATGGCTTCAATCATAGACATCTGCGGCATGGATTATACTCCCAACTTCTGGCGCTGTTCCCGAAGGTGCGGCGGCATTACTTCATAAACGTCGTCGAACATGTCTTTCGGGCTCGCGCCGGACCCCATGACGCCGTAGCTTTCGGCTTCCTTGGTCGCAGCGCGAATTTCATCATTATATTCTGCTTCAGTTTGCGTCTGGCGTTCTTCCGACCACAGATCACGGCTGATCAGGTGGTTCTTGAGGCGGAGGATCGGGTCACCGAGCGGCCATGCGGATGATTCTTCCTTCGGGCGATACTGCGATGGGTCGTCCGACGTGGAGTGCGGCGCAACCCGATAGGTTACCCATTCGATCAGTGTTGGGCCGAAGCCACGGCGGGCGCGCTCAACCGCCCATTTGGAGGCCGCGTAAACCGCCAGGAAGTCGTTGCCGTCAACGCGGAGGGCAGGGAAGTCATACCCCAGCGCGCGCTCGCCAAACGTGGCGTGATCACCGCCCGCGATACCGCGGAAGCTGGAGATAGCCCACTGGTTGTTCACCACATTCATGACCACCGGGGGCTTGTAGACGGAGGCGTAGACGAGTGCCGCATGAAAGTCGCTCTCGGCCGTTGAGCCGTCACCGATCCAGCCGGACGCGGTCCGGTTGTCACCCTTGATGGCCGAGGCCATCGCCCAGCCGACGCCCTGAATGAACTGCGTCGCGAGATTGCCGGAGATCGTAAAAAAGCCGTGCTTTTTCGACGAATACATGATCGGCAGCTGGCGGCCTTTCAGCGGATCGCGGGAGTTCGACAGAATCTGGCAGATCATGTCCACGACAGGATAGTCGGTAGAGAGCAAGAGGCCCTGCTGACGGTAGGTCGGGAAGTTCATGTCGCCTTTTTGCATGGCGGCACGGAACCCGACGGCGATTGCTTCCTCACCGGTACATTTCATGTAAAAGCTGGTCTTGCCCTGGCGCTGCAGCGTCATCATACGCTCGTCATAGGCGCGCACGCGGATCATGTTCTTCAGGCCCTGCACGAGAATATCGTCATCCAGGCCTTCTGCCCATGGGCCAACCGCTTCGCCATCCTTGTTGAGGACGCGCACCATGGTGGAAGCCAGTTCTTTCATATCGGCGGCGTCGGAATCAACCGGTGGGCGGCGCACACTGCCAGCCTCGGGAATCACTACACCAGAAAAGTCAGGCTCGTCACCCGGGCGCCCTTGGGGCTCGGGCACGTGGAATTTCAACGGCTTGTACTCAGACATGGCTCTGGGACCTCAATCTATGGGGTGTCAAAATAACGTCAGCAATACTGACGTATTTTTGCCAAAAATCAATATATTTCTCTGATCCTGTTCGGCGCGGGCGAAAGCTACAGGGCAACCGCCGTGGCACTATAGCGGATTTGTGGCCGGGAATCACATCTTCGGCCGCACAAGGCCCGTATAATTGACTGATTGAACCGATGGAATGCTCCGGTTAGAGTGGAGACGCACAATAGGGAAAGAGTATGTTTAAAGACGGTCACCTGCCACGTAGACGTTTCCTGCAGATTGTCGCAGGCAGCACAGCGGCCTTGGCCCTGGCGGGCTGCGGTGAAAGCCCCAGCAGTAGAAAAAAGCTGACACCCTATGTCTGGGAAGGCAGCCTTCTGGGGGCGGAGACCAACCTGACCCTCTATCATGAGCATGACGCTGCTTCGATCGCCGCGATCAAAGAGATCACGGCTGAGGTGAAACGCCTAGCGGGCATCTTCACCATTTATGTTTTCGGGTCTGAACTTTCCCGGCTCAACAAGTCCGGCAGGCTTGAGCCCGCCGCGCCCGAAATGCTCGAAATCCTGAACGTCAGCCGCCGCCTGTGGCGGGAGAGCGACGGTCTGTTTGATCCAACTATCCAGCCACTTTGGGAGCTGTACGCCGACTATTATTCAACACCGCGCACGCCCGAGGACCCAGGGCCATCGGCGGAAGCCATTGCGGCAGCGCGGTCCAAGGTGGGGCTGGACAAGGTTCTGGTGGAGGATGGCAATATCCGCTTCACTGCCCAAGGTATGGCTCTGAGCTTCAATGGCATCGTGCAGGGATACCTGACCGACCGGGCGTATGAGATTTTGCGCAAGCGCGGTTTCAAGCACGCCTTGATCAATATGGGCGAGCGTCGCGCCATGGGTGGCATGCCGCAACCTGACGGCAGCGTTAAGCCCTGGAAGATCGACATTGCCGATGCCACTGCGCCCTGGAAGGTATTTGATACCCTTGAGTTGACGGACCAGGCGGTGTCCACGTCGGCGCCCAGTGGTTCGGCTTTCAACACCGGCGGCACAGTGCACCATCTGTTCAACCCGAAAACTGGGCTGAGCGAAAACCGGTACCACAGTGTGACTGTAGTGGCGCCAACCGGTACCATCGCGGATGGCCTATCGACGGTTCTGACCTTGGTGTCGCCTGAGCAAGCCCGAGACATCCTGACAAAATTCGAGGGGACGGGTGCGCTGTTGCGGCCACTGAAGGGTGAACCAATCCGTATAGGATTTTAAACGAGGAAAGCAGAGACGCTATCAAGCGTTCTGCTTTTCAGATCCAGCCTCACAAGCCATATCTCAGATCCACTGCATACAAATGCGGATTTAGGCTAACTGCCAGCTGCACATGGCGGGGCGGGGCCATGGCTCCCCCAAAGCTGGGACGTCGCGATTGCGGTGCCTCAATCGCCAATTTCATCTCTGAATACTATTTCCTAAAGGGTCCTGTCATGCATCTGAATCTTTTTGTTTTTAAGAAGCATTATTATTTGCAATAGGGAATTTCCTGAGTTAAAAGCAGCTCAATCACTCGGTGGATGGTCCCGAACAGGACATTGGATTGCTTTCAAAATCTGCACTGAGACCAAGAGCTTACGATGATCACGGAGTCCCCTATGCCTGAATTCAAATCCAGCTTGTTGAGCGCGTTGCTTGCGTCAACTGGCCTGTCTGCCCCCGTGCTTGCGGAAGAGTCAGCTGAGATGCTTGATGCCTATGAAGTGGCCGAAGAAATTGTGGTTACGGGGCGAGTACTGTTTTCGGACCAGGTGAACTCGCTGAAGGCGCCGACCCCGATCATTGACGTGCCACAGAGCCTGTCCCTTTATACCGCTGGCGAAATCCTTGAGCGCGGGTTTACGAGTGTGGCCGGAATTGTTGACTATACGCCGGGCGTCAGCAACACGCAGGGCGAGGGGCACCGTGATGCCATCGTGTTCCGCGGCGTCCGGTCGACCGCAGACTTCTATATCGATGGCGCCCGCGATGACGTTCAATATTTCCGCCCCCTCTATAATCTGGAGCAGGTTGAAATTCTTCGGGGTCCGAACGCCTTGCTGTTTGGTCGTGGGGGAACCGGCGGCGTCCTGAACCGGGTGACCAAAAAGGGTATGATTGGCGAAAGCTTCACCACCGCTCAGGCTTCAGTTGATACCTTTGGGGCCTATGGCGTTCAGGTGGACAGCAACTTTGACGCTGGCGACAATGCGGCCTTCCGCATCAACGCCATGTATGAGGGCCTGAACAATCACCGGGATTTCTTCGACGGCGAGCGTATCGGCTTCAACCCGACGGCCAAGTTCCTGCTGGGTGAGGACACTACCGTAGATGTGTCCTACGAATATATTGACCATGAGCGCTTCATCGACCGGGGTATCCCGACAGGTGCTGATGGACGACCTGTGGAAGCTTTCAAGGATGTCGTATTTGGTGATCCAGAGGTGAATGTGACAACGCTTCAGGCCAACCTGTTCCGCGCTGCGGTTCAGCACCAGTTCTCAGACGATGTCAAAGGCAACGTCAGCGCATTCTATGGCGACTATGACAAATTCTATGGCAACTTCTATGCCTCCAGCTACGATCAGGCAAACACGCCTGACCAGGTTACCCTTGATGGCTATGAAGACCAGACCAACCGTGAAAACCTGATCCTGTCAGGCAATCTGGTTGCAGAAGGCAAGACCGGCAGCATTGGTCATACGCTGATCGGTGGAGCCGAGTTTATCGCCACGTCGTCGGACCAATACCGTTTCAATGCATTCTGGAACACCACAGAGGACGACAATGAGATCTTCAACATTTCCCGTCCGCTGAACCTGGCAGGCGGTATCGGCGTGAATGCATCGGGCGTTGCAACAGCCAATGACTTCTCCGTTGACCTGAATGACGATACTCGGGTGAATATTGATGCATTCTCTGTCTATATCCAGGATCAGATTGAGCTGGCAGAGTGGGCCGACCTTGTCATTGGTGCCCGTTACGACAGCTTCGATATTGAGGTCTTTAATGTACCGGCTGATGAAATCCGGACCCGCAAGGACGACCGCGTATCGCCGCGCTTTGGCGTGATCCTTAAGCCACAGGAAAATACATCCATTTACGCCAGCTATAGCGAGAGCTTCCTGCCACGAAGCGGAGAACAGTTCGCGAATATCAACGGCGATAACAATGCGCTGGATCCAGACACCTTCAAGAACCTTGAAGCCGGGATCAAATGGGACTTTGCCGACAAGCTGAGCCTGACCGCAGCCATCTTTGAGATTGAGAAAAGCTCGCCACAGGTTGCTGACGATAATCCTGAAACGCTGGACGTGATCGACAGCAAGATCAGCGGCTTCGAATTCCAGGTGATCGGCAAGGTGACGGATCGTTGGTTTATCTCTGCCGGATATAGCTATCTGGACGGTGAACAGGTCAGCCGTACGGGTGACACGGGCCTTCGTCCGCAGGAATTGCCTGAGCATATGCTGTCGGTCTGGAACAATATTCGGCTGACCGACAAGCTTGGTATCGGCATTGGCATGACCTACCAGGACGAGAGCTTCATCAACAACAGCAACACAGCTGTGTTGCCGTCATTCACCCGGTTTGATGCGGCTGCCTATTATGATGTGTCTGACAATGTGCG
>JBNKYQ010000022.1:0-18611 GCA_050300975.1 Kordiimonas sp. | reverse complement strand
TTCAGCATTTTCTGAACGGTCGCCTTCTGCCGCAGCAGCAGATAAAGCGGATACAACATCTTTACGCCTAAGCCATAATTCTTTAAGTTCTTTTTCTAATATTTGATAACCCGACTCTGTAATATAAGGGGATGATTTAGGTTTGGTCGTGTCGAGGAGCTTTCTCGTAATCGATCTTTTCATGGCGCAGTCCCAAAAAAATAGCGCGCTGGAAGCGCAAAATGCTGTCTTTTGATGTCAAACGGTGTCACCGACTGACCTGCCCTGAATTTTAGTAACTATTTGATATAATTACAAAAATAGTGACATTTGGTGACATCGCATGACATGCAATGACACCCAAAAAGATGGCTCCGAAGGCAGAGGCCAGGGGTTCGAATCCCTTCGGGTGCGCCAATTTCCTTTCATTTTCCGTAACAGTGGTTGCGGCACTGTTTCATGTATTGCGGCAGGGGGTCTTGGCTCCTGATCGTTTCAAAGTCTTTGTTTTCATTTGCTCGGTCGGTGTCTAAGGTCTGAGGGGATTGGCGTGGCATCGGCAAGGTTCAATATGACTGACGGGAAAGCAGGAACGGGCGGGAAACCGGAAGCTAGCAAGGCCATATTGCTTGGCGCAATCTGTCTGCTACCAGGGCTTCTGTTGATACCTGCAGAAGTGCCCCTGTTGCCGTCGCTCCTGCTGTTTCTTAACCTTTGGGTTCTCACCCTATATGACGGGGTCAGTTTCCGACTTCCAAACCTCCTCACACTCACGCTCTTCCTCACGGGTGCCATGTATGTTGCGGTCACACCCGACATTGACGTGTGGCAGCATGTCATCGGCGCTGGCGCGGGTCTGGTCTTCTTTCCGGTCGTCAATGCCGTATACAAACTGTTACGCGGTCGGGACGGCATCGGACTTGGCGATGCCAAGCTGATGGCGGGGATCGGCATATGGTTGGGCTGGGCCCAGTTGCCGCCTGTGCTTCTGCTTGCCTCGATAGCCGGCATTCTGTACGGCGGGGCCATGGCCCTCGCTAACCGGCAACCTGTCGCCACGGCCAAAATCCCTTTCGGCCCCTTCCTGTGCCTGGGAGCCTGGCTGGCTTGGTTGTACCTGCCATAAGGAAGAGACGTCGGGGCAGGAACGGGCGCCGCTAACTGGCGCAAAGCAGCTTGCCTTCAGTGCGGCCAGTGCCTAAGCTGCCTCACATGAGATTGTTCCCGAAACACGAAGCTTTCGTGAACGTCTGATGCCGATAAGCTTGTTGGGGGAAGCATGGGGCAAGATAGCCAAACCGGTGCCTGGGGCACCCTTTCATCTTTGAAGGACGAGCCAGCCCAGCAGCCCAGCAGCTTGCCATCTTTCAGAGTAGGTCAGGTTCTTTCTGATACATTTGCTACGTTTTCAGGGAATTTCATACGCTTCTGGGCTGTTTCGCTTTTGATCTTTGTGCCAATTATTTTCGGATCTGGCCTGGTATGGGCGCTTATCGCAATTTCGGGCGTTGACCCGGCAAGCGCAGCGGATGAGGTGACTGGTGTCTGGGTCGCCTTCATCTTCATGATCGGGGGCACTTTTCTGGCGACTTTTATCATGATGTCGGCCATTTGCTATGGAGCCGTAGAGTTTCAGGCGGGTCGGAAGGCCCAGTTCATGGACATGCTGAAGGCAGCTGTCAGGGCACTTGTCCCTGTCGTCATTGCAGCAGTCCTCACGGGTATCCTTTATTTTATTGGGCTCATACTGTTGATTGTGCCCGGGCTTATCGTTCTTTTGATGCTGTCAGTGGCCACCCCGGCCATTGTGTTTGAACGGCTTGGGCCGCTAAAGGGACTCCGGCGCAGCCGAGAGCTTACATCAGGCTACAAGTGGCAGATCCTGGGCTGCTTCATTCTTATGGTCCTGGTGACAACTGTCGTGAATATCTTGGTGATGATTCCTTTGTCATTTATCACGGTCGCTATTCCAGGAGAAGCGGCAGCACAGATTGTTTCCGGAATTGTGTCGCTCATCCTAAGCGGCGCCTACTACGGCTTTATGGGTTCCGGCGTTGCAGCAATCTACACCAACCTGCGCGCCGCCAAAGAAGGCGCATCCGCCGACGATATTGCAGCGGTATTTGAATAGAAAATTTGGGGGTAATTGATGAAGCAAGTCAAAATATCGGACGTCAGTCCAAACGCCGCCACGCCAGGTAGCGGGGCGAGCGCCCCGATTTCTGACGGTACGGCTGCAGTTCAACAAGTAGAACTGGGTCGTGTCCTTTCAAAGGCGTTCAATGCACTCACGGGCAACTTTGTCAGTTTCACTATTGTTGGGATCGCGGCATTGTTGCCGTTTGCGGTGATGGAACATTGGATGTTGGGTGGCTTTGGGCAGCCGGATGCGCTAGCAGGCATGCCGGAATGGTCCATATATGCAATCTATATGGCAGCCGTCATGATACTAAACATGGTGGCGCAAGCGGCAATCATTGTGGGCACGGCGGAATATCAAGCGGGTCGAACGGCTGGTATTGTTACAATCCTGAGCAAGTCCGTTAGCTGCCTCTTGCCTGTGCTTGCCGCCTCAGTGATGGTGACGTTTCTGACAATGGCAGGCTATCTTTTGCTTCTTATCCCGGGGGTGATTATATCGCTTGCGCTTTCCATCACGGTTCCCGTCATTGCGGTGGAAGGGCTTGGACCGATCGACGCCATGAAGCGAAGCAAGGAATTGACCGATGGAAATCGTGGATCGATTTTTGGGCTCTTGGTTGTCGTCAACATCATGACGTCCGTCCTAACCTGGGTGTTGGAGCTGATAGGGTCCATCATCACCGGCGGCGACACGGTCTCCATTGCATCGTCTGGATTCTCGCTGTTGGGCATGGGTGTCACAGCAGCGCTGGCGGGCGCTGTTTACGCCACGCTTTATGCCAGCCTGCGCGAAATCAAAGAAGGTACATCCGCCGATGAAATCGCGCGGGTTTTTGCCTGATCCGAGGACTGAAGGATGTCATCCAGTTTTCTTGACCAGGTAAGGGACCCCGATGCACCGCCGCTGGTGCGGCGCGCGGTCAAGCGCGAGACCACGTTCCGGCCATATGCAACGGCGGAAGGAGAGGGCGGGCCCTTGAAGCTAGGCGAAGTGCTGCAGGTGGCTGTGCATCTCTACAAAACCAAGTTCCCGGCTCTCTGGCTTCTGGCGGTCATCGTCTATCTGCCTGTCGCGGTTTGGTTTTTCCTGTCCGAAAGCGGGGGGCCAGCACTATCGATGCCGACCTTTTTCTGGCTATTCAATAGCGCGGGTCAAAGCGGTTGGCAGTGGGCCATTCTGGACGCTGTGTATCTGTGTTTTGCCTGTGTTTGGTGCATTGCTGCGCTGAGGGACGATGAGACTGGTTTCACAGACAAGCTGATAACCGGCCTGAAATATCTGTTTCCAGCCATCGGCATGATGCTGGTCTATAATCTGGTGCTGACTTTGGGGCTTTTATTCCTGTTGGTGCCAGGGTTGATGATAGCAACTTTTGCCGCGGTTCTTATCCCGGCGCTGGTGGCCGGTGACAGGAAGAAGAATAACGACCGCATCTACGGCTGGCAGATGGTGTCGGGCTACGGCTGGCCGGTATTTGGTATTCTTGCAATCCTCTATGTGTTCGATGTCTTGGTCACTGTCAGCACCAGTTTTGCCCTCAATCTCGCCTGGTCCCCGGTGTTGTCGAGCGTGAGTGATTTCCTGATGGTGACGATCACATCATCGGTGAGCGTGGCGGTTACTTGCAGCCTCTATGTCATTCTTCACAGGAAGAAGTTCGGCGCGCCGAAGGATGAGATTGCAAGCGTATTTGCCTGACCGAAGACGCGGCTATTTGGTACCGGGTGGTTTCTGCCCAGTATCGAACTTGTCTGTCTTGCGGGTGCCCATCAAGAGCTTGCCTTCAAGGTGCTTCCTGAGCGCATGATAATAGGCTGACAGGAAAGCATTCATCTGGTGCGGCAGGACAGGGTCTTCCCAGCCAATTTTGTTGATAATTGTCTCACCGGCGGTTTTCAGCTTCTCGGTCGCGTCAGTGCCCTGGTTTCTGAGCAGGTCTTCAAGCGTCTGAAGTTCATAGATGCCATAGGCGTTCAGTTGCGCGGTGGTGAAGCCATAGGCGTCCAGGGCGTCTGCCATTTTGCCGTCCGTCTGAAGCATGTCTTCCGCAAGCAAAACCTTGGGTTCACGCACCACAAGCGTGCCCGCGATCAGGTCTCCCGCCCGCAGGTTGTCCTTGTTCATCATCGGCAGGAACACCAGAAGCATGGCCCAGATGAAGGCAAACAGCTGCATCAGGCCCGATACGCCCGTGGCACCGGAGGAGAAGACAATACCCATTGGCAGGAAAATCTCGATTTCGCGCATCATGTTGCGGGCAAAGATGGCTTCAGAAGAAAGCGGTCGGCCGAACCTGTCGATCACCTTGATGCCGAGGCGCCTTTTGCCCGGTGTCTGGCCCTGCCACTTCAACTCGAAAAACATGAAATAGAAGTTCCTGAGCGCAAAGACAAACAACAGGAACATGATGATCCCGAAGCGGCCTAGGCTGGCCCAGCCGGTGGTGACGGCAATGGCGATAGACCCCAGGATCATGATGCCGAACAGGATCAGAAGGTCGATGATCACGGCGCCCGCCCTGTCGCCCCGTTCCGCCAGTTCCACATCAAGGGCCACGCCTTCAGGCGTCAGGATGCGCCGGGTTTCCTTCGCTGGTCGTCTGCTTCGCTGCTTGCGGCTCATAGCAGGTCCTCCTCGGCGTCGTCGGGCCTGTTGTGGCCTACGCCCAGGTAATAGAGCGCCCACATGCCAAGGAAGCCGAGACCGATTGCGTAGCGGGCCAGGTCGGTGGTCACCAGCTGCCGGGCGAAACCTTCGAGCAAACCGGCGACCAGGAACATCAAGATGCAGCCGAAGGCCACCAGTGCCGCCTTCTTGCCATAGGTGGCCAGCGCTTCCATACGGCTTAGCTTGCCAGGGAATACATAGTGGCGCGCGATGGCGAGCCCAGCTGCCCCGCAAAGGATAATGGCCAGGATTTCAGTGGAGCCATGGATGATCAGCCAGCCGCCCAGTTCACTGAGCAGGTCTTTTTCATAATGGAGCGCCATGAAAGCACCCAGCATGGTGCCGTTCTGGAACAGCAGCCAAACGGTGGGTAGGCCAAGCGCGAATCCAAGAGCAAAGGCAAGCAGGCCCACTTGCGAGTTATGGGTGAAAAGCTGGGCCGCGAATATATCAAGGCTATCCAGCTTTTCCTTCGTGGGATAGATGACAGCCTTGAGTTCCTCTGCCGTGGCGCCCGGCACACGGTTATCCGCAAGCGACCGGTCGACGAAGGTGAAGAACCAATCCGGGTTCTCAAGAACCAGGAAAAAGCCGGCAATCACGCCAAGGAGCGTCACGAGCAGCGCAACCAGGAATTCCTGCCGCAGCGAGCGGACAGCATCCGGGATCGAGAACTGGAGAAGCCGGGCGAAGGCCCGCCCGGCGGGGCGCTGGTGGCCATACAGGAGGAAATAGGCGCGGGTGGTCAGGTTCTCCAGATAGTCGACAACATTCTTGTCGAGCGAGATCGACCGCGCGACGCTGAGGCTCGAGAGCGCACCTTTATAGAGGTGCGGCAGCTCGAACACGTCAGTGGCGCTCAAGGACCGGATGCCCTTCTTCTCCGCCTGAAGCACCAGCTGTTCCAGCTGCTGCCAGCCTTCTTCGCGTTCCTGCCTGAACTGGAAGCTTTTGGTACCCACAGTCGCCATCAGACCAGCTCCTGATTGATAATGGTGCGATACTGATTAATCACATTGCCCACCAAATGGGCGGATTCAGGCTCCAGGCACAGTACGCCCTGGCGCCGCAGGTTCGAGAACAGAAGCTGCCGTTCCTTCAGAAGCTCAGCTGCGGTGGCCGCACGCGAGATATCTTTGACATCCTCAACGGGCTGGTTGGCAGTCTTTTCCAAATAGGGGTCCTTGAGCGCCACGAACACAACGAAATGATGCACGGCCAAGTGGCTCAGGTTTTCACGCATCAGCTCCGCAGTTGTAGTGTCGACAAAATCGGTGAACAGCACCACCAGCGTGCGCCGGGTCAGCTGTTCCGCCAGGCGTGTCATCGCAAGCGTATAATTGGTCTCGCTCACGTCACATTCCATGGCGGCCATATAATGCTGCAAATGGGTGAAGGAGGTAATGCCCGAGAGCGGCTTGACGTATGATCGCACCTGGCTGTCGAATGAGAACAGCCCAACCCGGTCACCGCCTTTGAGCGCCGCGTGCGCCAGTACCAGCCCGGCATTCACCATATGGTCCAGTCGTGTCAGCCCACCAAGCCGTTCGGCCATCAGGTGGCCTGTGTCGAACGCCAGGATAATCTGGTGGTTGCGTTCCGCTTCAAACTCCTTGACCAAGAGGCCGCGGTAGCGCGCGGACCGCTTCCAGTCCACCGTGCGCGGGTCCATGCCAGGGACATATTCCCGGAGCGAAGAAAACTCGCTACCGTCGCCGCGGCGCATGTCCGGCCTAGGGCCGAAGTCTTCTGCGGCGGCGCCTACCAGGTCCTGCGCGCTGCGGGCAGCCAGCTGGAAGTTGGGCAGGACAGGGATTTTCAGGTCTGGTGTTTCCACGACCTGGCGTTCCGCCAGTCCCAAGGGCCCGCGCCAACGAAACCATGCGGTGGGTATGGATGCCATACCGCGGCTGAGCGGTGTCAGCGTGATTTCTGTCCAGCCGCCGCCAGGGGCGATGGTCACCGGTTGCTGGGCGTCCTGGTCGAGGATGTCGTTTACTTCAATTGCCACCTGCACGGCAGGCAGGGCAACGCCGTCAGGGCGCTCTGCACTGACTACCAGCGCTTGGCTCTCGCCGATATAGATTTGGGCTGGCTCCTCAATCAGGAATGTGATCTTGGATGGCCTTGGGCAGGATATCCAGTCGATCAGCAGAAGGAACATCACCAGCGCCAGATAATACCCTGTCAGGCTCACGATGGCTGGCGAGATCGCAAGCAGGATCACCGCCACAGGGACGGCCGCCAGGATCAACCAGAATGTCCTGAGGGTAGGGCGCATCAGCGGGGTGCCTTCACCTGTTCAAGCAGTTGCTGGACCACGTCGCCTGCGCGGATGCCTTCGATCTCTGCCGCCGGGCTCAGTACCAGTCGGTGTCTGAGGGCGGGCAGCGCAATGCGCTTGATGTCGTCAGGGATGACATAGTCGCGGCCATCAAGTGCCGCACAGGCCCGCGAGGCGCGTGCGATCATCGTGCCGCAGCGTGGTGACGCGCCAACCCGGACGGACGGGTGTTCCCGGGTGCCACGCACCAGGTCCACGATATAATCGAGGAGCTCATCCGCGATCTGCAGGCCTGCGATGGTCTGGCGCATGGCCTGTAGGCTCTCGAGGTTCAAGACGGGACGGAGGCCCATTTCTGATACGGACGGCATGGTTGCACGGTGGCCGTGCAGGCCAAGGATACGGCGTTCCTCATTGCGGTCCGGATAATCAAGAATATGCTGGAAAAGAAAACGGTCCAACTGGGCTTCCGGCAGTGGATAGGTACCCTGTTGCTCGATCGGGTTCTGGGTAGCGATTACCATGAAACCATCGCCCAGGCTGTGGGCAGTGCCATCGATGGTGACTTCGCGTTCATGCATCGCCTGCAATAGCGCGGCCTGCGTTTTGGGCGGCGTCCGGTTCACTTCGTCGGCAAGCAGGAGGTCCGTGAAGATCGGGCCCTTGGTCAGCACGAATTCGCTGGTTTCAAAACGGTAGATGTTGGTGCCAAGCACGTCGCCCGGCATCAGGTCCGGTGTGAACTGGATGCGGCCAAACTTGAGGTCGAGGCTCGCGGAGAAGGCCTGCGCTAGCAAGGTTTTGGCGACGCCGGGGACGCCCTCGAACAAGATGTGGCCTTCGGAAAGCAGGCTGATCAGCAACAGGTCGACGGCGTCGTCCTGGCCGACGATGACCTTTTTCACATTATATCGCAGGCTGTCACCGGCGGTCTTGATGTCATTTGGTGTCATTCATGATCTCCTGTTTCCAGGTGTAAAATTGATTGGCAAGATTAAGAAGGCGGCTTCTTTTCGTGGTGTCGTCATCGCGCACCCGAAGAATTCGCCGTTTGATGGTGGTGAAGCCGGGGTTGACCCCCCGCTTGGAAGATTGTCCGTCCAGCCAGTGGTCCAGCTGGTTACGCGCCAGGTCGGCGGGCACATTCAGATGGCGGGCGACGGTCAGGGCCTGGTCGTCTACCAGCCGGATCAGGGCTTCCTGTTCTTTTTCCGCAATGTGCAGGATACGGGCGGCATTTTCGATAAAGACTGCTTTTGAATCGTCGACGGTTGTGACGGCCCGCCAGGGTGCGCCGAAGCGGCGTGTCAGCGCCAGCAGGAACATGATGACCGCCAGAAGGGCTGCAACGGTGGCATAGACAAACGGATGGCTGAACATGGCGCGCGCCAGGCTGGGGTCTCGTTTGAAGCCGTGTATCACTTCGTCGACAACAAGCCCTTGCCGGCCTTCGGACACCGTTGCCAGTAGATTCATTGCAAGGGCTGCGTTCCAGCCCCGCGCCAATCCGTGTGTCGCGATCAGGTCCGGGTCGGAAAGAATCCATACTGGTTCTTCCTCATACTCGCGGTTCAGCCGACCAAACAAGATACCCTGTTCGTTCCAGATGATGGGCGTGATCTTGTCTGATGTCATTAGCTGGAGATCATCAATATCCGGGGTGGCTTGGCTGTCGAAGCCATGCTCCCACTGCGACACAGTGCCCGGGCGTTCGACCTTGATGTCTTCCGTGAGATAACCGGCAACCCGGTTCGCCTGGCTCACGTTCATCAGGTACGCCGACCCAATCCAGTCAGCCTTGAATGGATGGGTCCTGCCTTGCCGTTTTGGTAGAACCACAAGCATTGGGGCCCAATCGATCAGCTCTTCTATTCTATTGCTGCTTGGATTACCGGCCGGCGGTTCGAGCAGCAGCAGCGTTGAATCGCTCCCCAGCTTGTCTGCGGTATTGTACTGGCTCTTCAGGACATGCCAGCCTTCACTTTCAGCCAGGGTGACAAAAGCGGCATGGCCAACTGCAGACTTGGAGAAGCTATCGGTGCCGCTGGAAATCTCATATTGGCCATCGCCTTGGAAAACCGAGGTAACAGCCATACCGAGCGTGGCAAGAATCCCAAGGAAGATGATCCAGAAGAGTGCCTTGTTGGAAAAGGGTGCTGATTGATTTGTGCTTGCCGCCATCACGTTGCCGCTTTCCCGACCTTGACCAGAAGCTGATAGTGCTGAAAACAGGTCTTGTAGGTTTGTTCCGTGATCACATGGCCTGCAAAGGCATAGGCTTCCACTGTCCTTACCAGAAGGCTCAAGGCATCCGCTGGAGTGGCAGCAAGCTTGGCATCCCTGACAATTTCGCGTCCGGTCATCCAGGGCCGCAGACGCACCAGTTCCTGTTTGGCCAAACCGATGAGGGCAGTTGCCAAGAGGAGGCGGACTGCCTCACCGAAATTGCCTGCTCTCGCCGCCTCTTCCGCATCATCAAGCGACGCGGGTTGTGCCAGTGCGTGCGAACCAGCCGCCGCCGGTTCATTCTTGGATCGCGGCTTGCGCGCCCGCCTCATTGGCGCGCGGGCGCTGGTGCTGCCGCTGACAAGGATCCAGATCATGACCGCAATGGCGAAAATGCCCAGCCCTACCAGGGTATAGACAATCAGGTCTCCCAGCCATTTTGGCATGGGGCTGCTGTTGCGGCGTGGTTTGGGTTTTTCGATTTCGGGTAGCTCCCGCTGGAACCCACCTTTATCCAGCATTGCGTCAACCCGGTGGCCCAGTTCGGTATCTGGCAATGGGGCTTTCAGCCTTACGGACTCCGCTGCTTTATCCGGCTCCATGTCGTCTTGCGACAGGCGTTCCTTGTCCCACCAATAGGCAATGCCGAACAGGCTAGCTGTTACGACTGCCAGTATGGACAATCGCCGCCAATTCTTGGCTATGCCTTTTTTGAATTCCCCCGTCATGGCGATACTCTAGAAAGAGCAAATCTCAAGGTAAAGCCGGAAAATTGGCGAAAGTGTTTTTTATACCAGTTCGATCGGGGCGGCCGCTAGCGCTCTGACCCTACCCGTTTCAAGGTATCTTCAATTTTGCACGCCATGGGCTGGGTAAAGGCGCCAACCCATTTTTCAAGGGGCTTTCCGGTACAATAGTCCCGGCCCTCAAACCCAAACGCAGCGTCTTCAAGATCGTCCATGTCATCGGGTGTCAGGTCATAAAGCGCCGCCCCCGGGAAAACATCTTCGATATCTTCCACAATGACATTGCCAAATTCCCGGAACCGGCCCTTATCCCGCGCCTGGATACGGCCTTCGATCACATTGTTGGCAATGGTTGCGAAACTGCCGTTGAACCGAACGTCAATGCCAGCAGTGTTAACGATCGTATTGTTGATGATTTCGGTGCTGGCTGCGTTGTTGAGATAGATGCCCACGTCGTTTGGGCAGTTCATGATGACGTTGCCGCGGATGATACCTTTATAGTGTTCGATCTTGCATGAACGACCCTGGCAATAGTCCGGGTTGGTGACGCCTCCGCCTCCGAACGAGAGCCCGACCCGAACACCGCCCGTGTGGCGCCATTCGCAGATAATCAGGTTCCGTTCAAACAAACCGTGGTCTGAATTGCCTTTGAGGAAGGCGGCGTAGCTAACCTTGTTGCCGCTGCTTTTTGCAAAGTCAGCAATGAAGTTCTGACGGATAATCCAGTGGCGTCCACCCACAACATCGATGGGTGTAACCGGGTTGCCGGTGTAGCGGGGCAGGTTGTTGTAAATGACATTGTTTTCGATCAGGACATTATCCGGGAAATATTGGCGACCCTCAATGATTTCACCGTTGCCTTTGATCGCGGCATTGAAGTCGACAAATTTGGACCTGCGGATGATGGTATTGTCTGCTTTGCCTGCGATCTGGATGGCATGTTCGCATTTATTGTGGTTCTCGCACACACCGACAAATTCGATATTCTCGAAAATCCAGTTTGAGCCCTTGATCTTGAAGGCCAGCCTGCTGTCAATCTCGATAACAACTTTGCCGCCACCGGAGGGCTGAACGATGATCGGCAGGTCTTTGGTGCCGTTGGCTTCAAGCACTACCTGCTTGTTGACGCGGTAGCGACCCGGGTAAATGGAAAACACGTCCCCTGGACGTGCTTTTTCCAGATATTTGGCAAAATTGTCGTCAGCGATGAGAACGCTATCCGCACGGGCGGGCGCTGTGAGCGCCACCAGAAGAAGGACTGCACAAATGCACGCTGTTCTGATCACTGGAGTCTCCCTCAAACTGACATTCCCGTTGAAGCGATACCATACCCCCGACAAAAGCGCATGACAACGCACGAACACCAGACACCCATGATAAGGTGACCATATGAAGCGCCGGTGAACGGGTAGCTTTCAGTCGCGGCCTGTTTATGGCAGGTGGGGCTTGCCCATCAGGCGCAGGCGGCTGATGCCGCCATCAGGGAAGATGTTGATACGCACATGGCTGACAGGTCCGAGGTCAGCTGTTGGCTTGAAGGGGTGCTCGTCGTCAGCCCGGAGATCCTGTTTCGACAATAGCTCAGGCCAGAACTGGCTTTCGACCGTCAGGCTTTCATCTGTGCCACCGGTCACAAGTGCAGCCTGCAGCGAAACCTGGCTTGGGTAATTGCCTTTGAAGAAAGCGGTGTCCACCAGGATATCCTCGATTGTGCCTGCATGCCCCAGCGCGATGATCGCCCAGTCGTTGCCGGGTTCACGCCTGCGCCGGGTTTCCCAGCCGTCGCCCATGTTGATGCCCTTGCCGGGCGCCATGATGTTGGCCAGCACGCCAAAGTGCTCATTGTTCGCCACCACAGGGCGGCCACCATTTTCGAGCGCAGCCAGGTCAGTGGCCTTGCCTGCGTCTGACTGGCCCCACACCTTGTGCATCTGGCCGTATACCCGAAGGCGCGCAACCCCACCGTCAGGATAGATATGGAGCCTCAGGTGGGTGAAGGGTTGGTCCGTTTCCACGGCCACAAGATGGTGGCTGTTGCCCTCCAGGTTGGTGGCGGGCACAATCTCAACCCAGCCAGCGTCATCGCCCGGGACGTCCTTGTCTGAGACGCAGGCCTCAATCGAAGCCGCGGGCGGGAAATTTCCGGTAAAATGGCTGGTATCGATATCCACACCGCGCACGATGCCCGCCTGTCCAAGCCGGATGATCGCGTGGTCATGGCCCATGCCGCGCTTGCGGCGGCTTTCCCAGCCGTCCATCCATTTGCCGTTGTCGTCATACTTGCCGGGGATGAACACAGCATCTTCGGGCATGATCAGGCGCGCCTTGTCGGCAAAGAAATCGTCGGTCGCGAACGTGACTTTGGCGCCCAGGCGGGGCTGCGCAAGATTGACGAGTTTGGTGAAATGGTTGCGTGTCATGGGTGTGTCCTAAAAACTAAGTCAGGTCAGCCAGGCGCAGCTGGGCGATCTTGTGAATTTGGGTCAGGGCGGTCTCAAACTCTTGTGCCCGGTCATGGTTCAGCCGCGCCCGGAAGGCAGCCAGGATGTCTTGGCGGTCCAGCCCCTTGACGGCGATGATAAAGGGAAAGCCGAACTTGGCTTTGTAGGCTCCGTTGAGCCTGGTGAATTCGTCAAGTTCCTCAGCGCTGCACTGGTCGAGACCCGCGCCAGCCTGCTCGGATTTGGATTCCGCCGTCAGTTCGTCCCGAAGCGCGGCCTTGCCGGCAAGGTCCGGGTGCGCGCAGATCAGTCTCATCTTGGCGGCTTCATCTGCGGCATCAACTTGGGCTGCCATTGCTGCAGCCAGGCCTTCAAGCATATCAAGGGTGTCGGGGTCGTTTGCTGTCCAGGTCTTTTCCGCAACCCAGGGGCTATGCTCATAGATATGCCCATAGGCCGCCATGAAAGTCGCTTTGTCCGATTGGCTGGCTTTCAGTTTCATTGCAGTCATCCTGCATGCCCCTTGTAGGGATGCACCTTGCGCCAGTGGCGCGCGATGTCGATGCGCCGGGTGAACCAGACTTGGTCATGGCTCTTGGCATATTCAATGAATCGCTTCAGTGCCTGGAAACGGCCAGGTCGGCCAACAATTCGGCAATGTAGCCCGACAGACATCATCTTTGGGTGCGTTTCGCCTTCAGCATACAGCGTGTCGAACGTGTCCTTCAGGTAGCTGAAGAACTGGTCACCACAATTGAAGCCCTGGGCGCTGGCGAAACGCATGTCGTTTGCGTCCAGCGTATAGGGGATGATCAGTTGCGGCTCACCGGCCACTTCGCGCCAGAAGGGCAGGTCATCCGAATAATCGTCTGAATCATAGAGGAACCCACCATATTCGCCCACAAGGCGGGTGGTGTTGGGCCCAGTGCGGCCAGTGTACCAGCCATATGGGCGCTCGCCGGTGAGCTCGGTCAAGATATCGACGGCCTTGGCGATATGCTCCCGCTCTACCTCCTCGGGCACGTCCTGGTAATTGATCCATTTATAGCCGTGGCTGCATACTTCGTGCCCCGCGGCCACGATGGCGTGGGCCACGTCCGGATGGCGCGCGAGGGCCGTTGCAACAGCAAAAACGGTAATCGGGATATCATGGTCGTCGAACAGCTTCAAAAGGCGCCAAACCCCCGCGCGGCTGCCATATTCATAGAGCGATTCCATGCTCATATGGCGTGCGCCTTCAATGCCTGGCGCGTTAATGATCTCGGAGAGGAAAGTTTCCGCCCCCTTGTCACCGTGCAGGACGCAGTTTTCACCGCCCTCTTCATAGTTCATCACCATCTGAATGGCGATACGTGCGCCGCCGGGCCAGGAGGCCTGCGGCAAATTCTGGCCATAGCCGATCAGATCGCGGGGATAATCGTTGGTCATGCTAGCCGCCTAATCATTCGCTGTGGCGAAAATGGTGTGCAGGTCCTGCTCGCCCGACCGGGCCTCGAACACCAGTTGGCTTTCAATGGATGCCAGGTGATGGGTCAGGATGTTGGCAGCTTCTGCTGCGTCGCCGCGTTCCATTGCATCTACCAGTCTCTCGTGGTCGCCGCCTTTGCAGTTAGGGGCCGTGCCCGTCCGTCCATAAAGCGCGATGATCAGGCTGGTCTGGAACACCAGTTGTTCCAGGAAATTGCACATCAGGTCATTCTTCGACAGCTGCGACAGCAGAATGTGAAACTTGCCGGTCAGGCGAATCCAGCGGGCGATGTCTGCGCTTTTCAGTGCTTGCTCCTCGTCCGCCAGATGGGCCCGCAGGCGGGCGATGTCAGCGGCCGTCGCGTTCTCAGACGCTTTTTGCAGCATGGCGCGTTCCAGCACCATGCGGGCTTCAAACACTTGCCGGGCGTCTTCGGGGCTTGGGGTTGCCACCACGGCCCCCTTGTTTTTCTGCAGCTCGATGATGTTGTCGCGTGTCAGCAACAGGAAAGCACGGCGGATGGTGGTGCGACCCACACCAAAGATGGAACAGAGTGAATCTTCTGTCAGTTTGGTGCCAGGTGCCAGGCGCTGCTCCAGCACCCGGTCACGAATAGCTTTGCAAACATCCTCTTCCGTAAAGGCTGTGCTTTTCGACATAATTTTGTGATCCATTGTCGGTCCCACGGGGCACGAGATCAGTCCCGAATTCCCTAGGATTGTCGCGTATTTGGCAGGATTGTCAACAATTTCATTGCCAAAGTGTCGATGATCTACTTTACAAATCCTGATTCTTCGGTCAGGGTTGAACATGACGAATTTCAACTGATTTCACGAGGGTACTATGGGACGGCTTACCACCCATGTTCTGGACACAGCAAAGGGGTGTCCGGGCGAAGGCATTCATATCAAGCTCTATGCGGTCACCGCGGGCGGCATGACGCTTCTCAAGGAGGCTGTCACCAATAATGACGGCCGGGTGGATGTGCCGCTCCTTGACGGCGCTGATTTCAAGGCTGGCCAGTATCTGATAGAATTCGGGGCGGGCGATTATTTCCGCGCACGCGGCGCCGGGCTTGCTGATCCGGCTTTCCTCGATATCGTGCCGATCCGGTTTGGCGTGGCGGACACGGGCGCGCACTATCATGTGCCGCTTCTCATATCGCCCTATGGCTACAGCACCTATCGCGGCAGCTAGGGAGTTTATGGCCTGATGTACGGCACAGTAAGGTTTCTTCTAGATGGCGAGCTTCATGAGCTCATAAATCCCGACCCCACGGAAACGGTGCTCAGTTTCCTGCGCTATCGCCTTGCCCGCACCGGCACCAAGGAAGGGTGTGCTGAAGGTGACTGCGGCGCCTGCACCGTGGTGCTTGGTGAAGTGGTTGATGAAGAAATGCGCTACCGGGCCGTCAACGCCTGCATCCTTTTCCTGCCCACGCTTGACGGCAAGGAGCTGATTACCGTCGAAAGCCTGAAGGCGAAGGACGGCTCGCTCCACCCGGTGCAGCAGGCGATTGTGGATACCCATGGTTCTCAGTGTGGCTTCTGCACACCGGGTTTCGTGATGAGCCTCTATGCCATGTATGAGGATGGCGGTGAGGCCACGCGCGAACGGCTTAATGATACCTTCGCGGGCAACCTGTGTCGCTGCACCGGCTATGGGCCATTGGTGGAAGCCGGGATAAAGGCGCAGGAAGCGCGCGTACCGGTGGACCATATGGCGCTCAAGGAAAAGATCGAGGGACTGATGGCGCTCAAGCGGCATGAAACGCTTGAGTTGACTGCCAAGGACCCGGTTTCTGGCAATGAGAAAAAATATTTCGCTCCCGTAACAATTGAGGCGCTGGGTGAGCTGGTCGAGCAATACCCCTATGCCACTATCCTCGCCGGCGGAACCGATGTTGGTCTGTGGGTCACGAAGCAGCACAGGGAACTTTCAGTCGTTATTTACACGGGCGCAGTGGCAGCCTTGAAGGAGACTCGCGAGTCTGGCGAGTCGGTTGAGATCGGTGCCGGTGTTAGCGTATCGGACAGCATGGAAATCCTGGCGAAATACTACCCGGATATGGGTGAACTTTACCGTCGGTTTGCAAGCGTGCAGATCAGGAACAGCGGCACCATCGGTGGCAACATCGCCAATGGCTCGCCGATAGGCGACAGCCCGCCCGCCCTGATCGCTGCAGGTGCCCGGCTGGTGCTCAGGAAAGGCGACGCCGAACGCACGATCCCGCTTGAAGATTATTTCATCGAATACGGCAAGCAGGACTTGGCAGAGGGCGAGTTTGTTGCGCGTATTATCGTGCCCAAACCCCAGCCAAACGACCGGTTCAGGGCCTACAAGATCTCAAAGCGCTTCGACCAGGATATCTCCGCCGTGTGCGGGGCTTTCGGTCTGACGATCGTTGACGGCATTGTCGAGGACGCACGCATTGCCTTTGGCGGCATGGCCACAACACCGAAGCGGGCCGCCGCGGCGGAAGTTGCCCTTGTAGGCAAGGCCTGGACAGCTGAGGCGGTGGAGGCCGCGATGGAAGCGATGGCGCAGGATTATGCGCCGATCACCGATATGCGGGCGAGCGCCGAGTACCGCATGCGTGTGGCACAGAACCTGTTGATGAAGGCATTCATCGAGACCACAGAACAGGCCCCAACCCGCCTCGTTGGCGGCAGGGAGGTGGCGCATGTCTGATTTGCCTTCTGATATCAAAGGGGCTGTTCACAAGGACCTTCGTCACGATAGCGCGCACAAGCATGTCTCGGGCGAAGCCATATATATCGATGACCTGCCAGAACCCAAGGACCTGCTGCATCTCTATGTCGCGATGAGCACGAAGGCTCACGCGCGCATCACAGCGATGGATCTCACTGCTGTGCGTGCAGCCAAAGGCGTCGCCTGTGTGCTCACCGCCGATGATATCCCGGGCCATAATGACGTCAGCCCTTTCGCGGGCGATGATCCGCTATTTGCCGAAGGGCTCGTGGAATATGTCGGCCAGCCGATTTTCGCGGTGGCGGCGACAAGTGTGGCGCTTGCGCGAGCGGCAGCGAAAAAGGCCGACGTGACCTACGAGGAGCTGCCTGCGCTCATCACCATTGATGATGCGCTAGAGGCGGGCAGCGCGATTGAGCCCATGCAAACCATGGGGCAGGGCGACGCGGCATCTGCGCTTGCGTCCGCGCCCAAGCGCCTTCAGGGCAGTTTCCGGATCGGCGGGCAGGACCATTTCTATCTTGAGGGCCAGATCGCTTTCGCTACGCCCCTTGAGGACGGCGATGTGCATGTCTTCTCCTCTACCCAGCACCCGTCGGAGGTGCAGCATCTGGTGGCCCATGTGCTGGGGCGACCGACGAACGCGGTGACGGTTGAAGTGAGGCGCATGGGCGGCGGCTTCGGCGGCAAGGAAACTCACCCGGCCATGTTCGCGGCGATGGCGTCCCTCGTGGCCGTCAAGACCGGACGGCCCGCCAAACTCAGGCTGGACCGTGATGACGACATGGTCATGACCGGCAAGCGCCACGATTTCAAATACGGCTATGATGTGGGCTTCGACGCAGACGGCAATATCCTGGGCATTGAGATTGAGCTTGCCTCGCGCTGTGGCCGGTCCACCGATCTGTCCCCCGCGATCAATGACCGCGCCATGTTCCATGCGGACAATTGCTATTATCTGGGTGACAGCACCATCAAGTCGCACCGGTGCAAGACCCATACAGTCTCCAACACCGCCTTCCGGGGCTTTGGCGGCCCACAGGGCATGATTGGCATTGAGTATGTCATCGATGATATCGCCCGCGCATTGGGGAAAGACCCGAACGAGGTGCGGCTCAAAAACCTTTACGGTGAAGGCCAGGATACCACGCCTTATGGCATGACAGTTGAGGACAATATCGCCGCCGAGCTGATCACCGAGCTTGCCGACAGCGCTGACTATCAGGCGCGCCGTACCGCGATCCAGGACTTCAATGCCACAAGCCCCGTGCTCAAGAAGGGCATCGCGCTAACGCCCGTGAAGTTTGGCATCAGTTTCACCACCACTCACTTGAACCAAGCAGGGGCGCTGGTGCATGTCTATGCCGACGGCAGCGTGCACCTCAATCATGGCGGCACGGAAATGGGCCAGGGCCTGTTCGTCAAGGTGGCCCAGGTGGTGGCCGAAGAATTCCAGATCGACGTGGACAAGATCAAGATCACTGCAACGACCACAGCCAAGGTGCCGAACACTTCAGCCACAGCGGCGTCCTCGGGCTCTGACCTCAACGGCATGGCCGCCTTGGATGCCGCGCGCAAGATCAAGGCACGCTTGATCGATTTTGCCGCAGAAAAATATGGCTGCCCGACCGACCGGGTGACGTTCAGGAACAACAAGGTCTATGCGGAAAATAACGAGCTGACGTTTGAAGAGCTGACCAAGGCGGCATACCTGAACAGGGTGTCGCTTTCCGCCACCGGTTTCTACAAGACGCCCAAGATCCATTATGACCGCGCGACCCACAAGGGGCGGCCGTTCCTCTATTTCTGCTATGGTGCTGCGGTTTCCGAGGTCACGATCGACACGCTTACCGGCGAATATAGGGTTACCCAAGTTGATATCCTGCATGACACCGGCCGGTCCCTCAATCCTGCTATCGACAAGGGCCAGATCGAGGGTGGCTTC
>JBNKYQ010000021.1:0-19144 GCA_050300975.1 Kordiimonas sp. | reverse complement strand
AAACTGATGCATCATCCCCGTCTTCAATGAATTTACAGCAGCAGATCTTGGTGCAGGTACTTGTGACCCAGACTCAGAACTGTAACCTATGCCAAGTCCAAAATCAACTCCACGCACACCACGCCCGCGTCCAGCGCCGCCAGCGCGGCGTCCGTGTCGCTTGCCATGATGGCGCCGACGAGTGCCTTGTCTTCCGCTGGCCCCGCCGATGCGGCAGTGGCAAGGACGACAAAGAGAAGGACGGACAGGCCCAGGCGTTTCATGATGCTACCCCGATATTGCGTGTTACTTTGGCGCACTGTGCGCCAGGGAGCCCACTTTCAGCAAGTGCCATTTGGTTTAAGGGGCGCGCGATGAAGTCTTGGTGCACAATTCGTTACATAGTAACACTTCGTCTCATTAAGCAAACGTTTCAGCGCAGCCCTGTTGTGTATCGCCCGATATGTGGCTGAATGCCATTAACTTGGCCTAAGGCGACAGCCTTGCTGTCGAAAAGTATGGGGGAAATCATGACAAAAATTGCCGCTCTACCTGCTTTGATGGTGCTTGCCGCGACTGTGGGCGCCCGTGCGGGTGATCAGGCACCTGTTGCATCAGGTCCATATCTTGGGCAAACGCCGCCTGGCATGACGGCCCGGCCCTTCGCGCCCGGTATCGTGAATACCGAAGAATGGGGCGATGCCGGCGGCTTCTCGCAGGACATGACAGAATTTTATGTGAACCGCTGGCGGCATAGCCGTGACGCCGAGCAACCAGAATCGGTCATTCTGAAAAAAGTGGGCGATGATTGGCATCAGGCACCGCTGCCCGCTGAAGAGAGGAAGCTGTTCCAGTCCCCAGACGGGAAAACCCTGCACTATGGTGCCAAATACCGGGAGCGAACGGCAGAGGGCTGGTCAGAAATGAAAAGCCTTGGCGCCGCATTTGAAGAACTGCAGATCATGACCCTTAAGGCGTCCGCAAGTGGGATGTTGGTGCTGGATGAGCGAGGCTCAAGGGAAGGCGACGGCATCCTTCGCTACGCCCGCCGTATTGACGGACAATGGGAAGATCCGAAGCCGCTGCCCGTCGAGATCAACACCGGCACCTGGAATGCCCATCCCTTCATCGCACCGGATGAAAGCTACATCATGTGGGACGGCGAACGCGACAGCGGCTTCGGCGAATCTGATCTTTATATCAGCTTCCGCCGGCCAGACGGGTCATGGGGCGAGGCGATCAACATGGGGGACAAGGTCAACACGGAAGCGGAAGAAGGTGGCCCGTGGGTCACACCAGACGGCAAATACCTGTTCTTCAACCGAATGGTACCGAAAGCAGGTAATGGCGGGGAGCGTCAGTCAGACCTGTTCTGGATCGACGCGCAGATCATTGAGGACCTGCGGCCAGATTGATCGCCCTAGTCGACCGCCTTGACCAGCTGTCGGTCGAAGTACCTGAGGAGTTGGTCCAGCTTCTTGCCGCGTTTCAAGACCTGGCCATCCATACCCATAATGCGCCATGCGCCCTGCTGGGTGCTCAGCGCCGGTTCCTTGAAGATGCGGTAAAGCGGCATTTCGGACGCGCGTCGGAAAATCGAAAAGACAGCCTGGTCGCGCAGATGGTCGATGGCATAATCGCGCCATTCGCCAGCGGCGACCATGCGGCCATAAACATTCAGGATCTGGTTAAGCTCGGGGCGCATGAAATAGACGATGGCGTCTCGCCCCGCGCGTGAGGCGTTTCGAGACGGCTGTCCCAGAATATGGATGGATGATGCGTCGTCCATGCACTCCTCTTCATCGCTATTTTGCGGAAAAATGCGATGAATAGCAAGCTTGGCGCGGTGGGCCCCCTTGAATCGGGTTGACCCCTCCCCACATGAATGAGATAACAAAGATGCCGATTTCAAAGAAATAATTGATACGGCAAACGACAACAAAGCGAGGAATTATCCCATGAAACACGCGAATACCGTTCGCCGGAGTGTGTTTGGTCTTGCGTTTGCAGGCCTGACTGCTGCTACCCTTATGACCCCGTCCGCGATGGCCCTGATGGCCATGCATCCTGAGCATGACCGCGAAGTGGTCAAGGACCGCGACGTCAAGGACTTCACCAAAATCCGCATCAAGGGTGCGATGGAACTGAAAGTGACCGCTGGCGAAAGCTTCTCCCTGAAGGTTGAGGGCGACGACGAAGATGTAGCACGCCTTGAAAGCTATGTCCGCAACGGCACCCTGGTGCTTGATAACGCCGATGACGACGATGATGACGACAACATCCATTTTGAATCGGATGATGTGACAGTCACTGTCACCATGCCCAACCTCGAGGAATTCGAAGTGATGGGCGCGGTGGATGCCAAAATGAAAAACATCAAGAGCGACAAGCTGACCATCGACCTCAAGGGCGCTGGCGCGATTGAGCTTGAAGGCACTTGTGGCGCACTGGATGTGGAACTGAAGGGCGCCGGTGAGGTGGACGCAGAAGACCTGGAGTGTGCGGACGTTGAAGTAAGCGTCAAAGGTGTGGGCGAAGCCAAGGTCTTCGCCAGCGAGAGCGTTGACGCGGACGTAAGCGGCATCGGCTCTATCACCGTGTATGGCGAGCCGAAGAAGGTCCGCCAGAGCGATAGCTGGCTCGGCAAGATCCGCATCAAATAATTCTACGGGGAGAGTGATATGAAGAATCTGTTCAAGACAACAGCGGCTGTTGCCGCGCTTGCGGTCGGCGCTATCGCTGCACAGGCAGACGACGTGGCAGAAGAAACCCGTGACCTTGGCGCCTTTGACAAGGTGTACCTGATGGGCTCCATGGATGTTGAAATCAAGGTCGGTGGCAAGCAGTCTGTCCGCATCAAGGCCGACAGTGACATCATCGAGCACATCGAGACCAAGATCAAAGGGGACGCCCTGCGTATCCAGATGGAGCGGGGCAACTACCGCAACATCAAGCACATGACTGTCTATATCACTGTGCCATCTCTTGATGCTGTTGGTATCCACGGTTCCGGCGACATGATTGTTGACGGTGCCAAGGCCGATGATTTCGATGTCGAAATCCACGGGTCCGGCAATGCGGTGTTTAGCGACCCGCAATTTGGCAAACTGGACATCAGCGTCCACGGTTCCGGCGACAGCAGCTTCGAAAACGGCAAGTTCGGCGAAGTTGACATCAGCGTCCACGGGTCCGGTGACGTGGAGATGAGCGGCAGCTGTGATGAGGTCGAAGTCGGCGTTCAGGGCTCTGGTGATGTTGAAGTTGACGACATGGTTTGCAAGTCCGCGGATGTGACGGTGCAGGGCTCTGGCGATGTGTCGGTGCACGCAAGCAACTCTGCCACGGTCTCGATCCATGGCTCCGGCGACGTGGAAGTTCACGGCAATCCGGACAAACTGCGGACAAGCGTTCGCGGATCGGGCGATATCGAGATGCGTTGATCACTTTCCCGAAGAACAGAAGATGAAGGAAACCCCGGTATTCGCCGGGGTTTTTCTTTGGGCGGGGTGATGCCTAAACCAAGGTTCATAGGGTGCCTCGAAATGGTCACATTTGGGCCGTTCGCCAGCCGCATTGGAGGTCGAATTTTCAATTGTTGGCCTCGACTGGCCCGACCGGTATGCGGAGCGCTGAACCCCTAGCCCCTTATCTTCGCATTGTCCCACGGTCGGGCCAGCATTCCCAAGCGGTTATGAGCAACCTATTCTTCCATCACAAAATGGTTTTCTTGCTCGACAAGCTGGCCTGTGGCGGGCAGGCTAGCGCCATATTTGCGCAGGTCCGGCGAGATGATTAGGTGCAGCGCGATTGAGGGAGAGATACATGCGACAATTGTTCGAACTCTGTGGCCGTGATGAAGAGGTGCGTTTCAGCCCCTATGTCTGGCGCATCAAGATGGCGATGAAGCACAAGGGTCTCGACTTTGAAGGCGTGCCGATCCGCTTCCTCAACAAGCAACCGCTCGAGAACGCCCAATCGAAGACCGTGCCGGTGCTGAATGACGGTGGCACCTGGGTGAAGGACAGCTTCGAAATCGCGCTGTATCTTGAAAAAACCTATCCGGACGCGCCGCTTTTTGGTGGTGCGATTGCCGAAGGGCAGGCGCGGCTGCTGAACAGCTTTATCGACAATACGGTGGTGCGCGGCATCTTCCCCATGATCGTGGCTGACATCCATGCCAGGCTGGATGAAAAGAATGGCGCCTACTTCCGCGAAACCCGCGAAAAATTCCTCGGCTGCAGCCTGGAGGATGCGCAGGCGGGCCGGGATGCCATGCTGCCCAAATTCCGCGCTGCGCTTACACCGATCCGCAATACGCTTGGGGCTCAGCCTTTCCTTTCGGGCGAGGTGCCCGCGTGGGCGGACTACTGCCTGTTCGGCACCCTGATGTGGGCCCGGATCGCCAGCGACTTCGAGCTTCTGGAAGCAGACGACCCGATCCACACCTGGCGCCAAGGTATGCTGGACATGTTTGACGGGTATGCGCGGGCGGCCAAGCTCGCATACTGATGGTGAGAAACCTTGCCTTGAAGGGCTAGAGACCTTATCTAGCAGGCGAAGAAGAATGTAAGGCCGCACCCACACGGCCGACGACCGAAGGGGGATATCTGGTCATGGATGTGTTGCTTGAGGCACAAGACCTCAGAAAACATTTCGGGGCCCTGAAGGCAGTGGACGGCATCTCGCTGTCCGTGAAGAAGGGCGAAGTCCTTGGCTTCCTCGGCCCGAACGGTGCCGGCAAAACCACCACCATGAAAATGCTGACAGGGTTCCTCGCCCCCACCAGCGGGCAGGCGATCGCGTGCGGCGAAACCATCTCGACCGGCAATGTCGCGGCCCGGCGGCGCATCGGCTACCTGCCTGAAGGCGCGCCGCTCTATGGTGACATGGAAACCCGGGATTTCCTGGCCTTTGTTGCGGCGGCCCACGGTATTGAGGGCGCAGAGGCGCGCGACGTGGTCGATAGTGCCGCGGGTGCGGTGCACCTCCACAGCGTGATGGACCAACGGATCGAGACGCTCTCGAAAGGCTTCAAGCGCCGGGTGGGCCTGGCGGCCGCCATCCTGCATGCGCCGGATGTGCTCATCCTTGATGAACCCACAGACGGTCTCGACCCCAACCAGAAGCACGAAGTGCGGCGGCTGATTGAAGCCATGTCAGTTGACCGGGCGATCATCATTTCCACCCATATCCTGGAAGAGGTCGATGCGCTGTGTCACCGCGCAGTGATCATCAACAAGGGCAAGATTGTCGCTGACGGGACGCCATCCGAACTTCGGGCGCGCTCCAAATACCGCAACGCCGTGACCATGCTGGTGCCCCGTTCGGAAGCCGAAAGGGCAGCGTCGGCCATGAAGTCAATCCGCATGGTAGCCAAGGTGGAAGCCGCGACCGAGGGCGACGACGTGCGCTTGACGGTGCTGGCCCGCGAGGGCGCCGAAATAGCCGACCAGATCGGCGATATCGCCGCGGTCAGCAACTGGAAAGTCAGGCAGTTCTCGGTTGAGGCCGGGCGCCTTGACGATGTGTTCCGACAAGTGACGGAGGGCCGGTAAGATGAAATCGATGCTGACCATTTTCCGCCGCGAGTTCGCCAGCTATTTCGCAACACCCGTGGCCTATGTTTTCCTGGTGATCTTCCTTGTGATGCAGGGCCTGTTCACCTTCTATCTGGGCCAGTTCTATGGCCGCGAACAGGCGGACCTTGTCGCCTTCTTCAGCTACCAGCCATGGCTTTACCTGTTCCTGATGCCGGCCATTGCCATGCGGCTGTGGGCGGAGGAACGCAAAAGCGGCACCTTTGAGCTTCTGCTTACGCTGCCCATCCCCATGGGGTCGATCGTTGTCGGTAAATATCTGGCGGCGGTGGCATTCGCGGCCCTCGCGCTTCTGTTCACCGTGCCGATCTGGATCACCGTGAACTGGCTGGGCTCGCCCGACAACGGCGTGATCGTCACCGGCTATATCGGGTCGCTCCTGATGGCGTCGGCATATCTGGCGATCGGCAGCGCGCTGTCTGCGACAACCAAAAACCAGGTGGTGGCCTTCATCCTTGCGGTCACGGTTTGCTTCCTGTTCCTGGTGTCGGGCCTGCCGATGGTGCTGGACCTGTTCACCGGCTGGGCGCCCGAGGGTATCACGCTCGCGGTGGCCAACTTCTCCTTCCTTATCCATTTCGGCAACCTGCAGAAAGGCGTCGTCTCCTTCGCTGATGTCTTTTATTTCATCGCCGTGATTGCCTTCTGGCTCTGGGTCAACCGGGTTGTGGTTGAAAGCAAGCGGGAGGCAGGATAATGGCGAGCGAGACGCAGCAGGACATGAAAAAAGAGACTGTGGCCATGGCACCCAAAAGCTTCATGAAGCGCCCGGGCATCCAGATTTTGATGGGGGCCTTGTTGTTCCTGTCCTTGAGCGTGATCGCCGACCGCTACATGCGCGGTGTCAGGCTCGACCTCACCGACGAGGGGCTCTATACGCTCTCTGACGGCACCATCAGCGCCATGCAGGCGTTCGATGAACCGGTAACGCTGAATTTCTATTTCTCCAAGTCGCTGGCGGCGCCTTATCAGCAGATCCTGACCTACGGCAAGCGGGTTGAAGATATGCTGCGCGCGCTTGAAGCCCAGAACCCCGGGAATATCCACCTGTCGGTTATCGACCCCGAGCCCTTCTCGGAAGCCGAAGACGATGCGGTGGCCGCGGGGCTCAAGGGCATTCCGCTGGGCGACGGCTCCACGCTTTACCTGGGGCTGACGGCCACCAATTCGACCGACGGCAAGGGCGAGATTGCCTTCTTTTCTGAAGACCGGGAAAAATTCCTTGAGTATGACCTGGTGAAGATGCTGGTGGGGCTTGACCGCACAGGCCAGAAAAAACTCGGCCTCCTCACCCAGCTTCCAATGCCCTATGGCCCCGGCGGCCCACAGGCGATGATGCAGGGCCAGGCCCAGCCCTATGTGCTTTATGAGCAGCTCGGCGAAGCGTTTGACCTGATGGATATCGACCCCGCCTTCACGGCACTGCCGGAAGGCCTGGACGTGCTCCTGATCGTGCATCCGCCGGCGCTCAGCGAAGACCAGCTTTTCGCCATCGACCAATATGTGCTGAAGGGCGGCCGGACGCTTGTGTTCCTGGACCCGCATTCGGAAGCCATGAACCCGCGCGCCATGGCGCCAAGCCCGTCGACGCTTGGCCCGCTGTTACCAGCCTGGGGCGTAAATATGCCCGAAGGCAAGGTGGTGGGCGATGCCTCACTCGCACAGCGCGTGCAAATGGGCGGCTATGGCCCCGACGCGGTGAAGGATTATGTCTTCTGGCTGGCGGTGACCGATACTTTCCTCGCTAGCGATGACCCGGTCAGCGGCTCGGTCAATAACCTGAATTTTGCCAGCAGCGGCGTACTTGAGCCCGCCCCAGAGGCAACTACAAACATTCAGCCCCTTGTGACCACAAGTTCTGTCGCCATGCTCTATGACGCCACGCGCGCCGTGGGCATGCCGGACCCCGACAGCCTCCTGCGTGACCTGGAGCCCGCGGGACAATCCTTTATCCTGTCGGCGCGCATCACGGGCCACGCGGGTACGGCCTTCCCGGAACGCGCGGCCGCGGAAGGCGGGCCGGTCAAGGACCCGGCGCTCAAGGAAGGGAATGTGAACCTGGTGGTGACGGCAGACAGCGACCTGTTCGACGACCGTTTCTGGGTTCAGCTGCAGCAGTTCCTGGGCCAGCGCGTTGTCGTGCCGATCGCCGGTAACGGCAGCTTTGTCCTCAATATGGCGGATCATATCTCCGGCTCTGACGCACTTCTGGAACTCCGCGGGCGCGGTATATCCAAACGCCCGTTCGAGGTGGTGGATGCCATCCGCCGTGAGGCTGAAGCCAAGTATCTGGCCGAAGAGCAGCGGTTAGAGAGTGACCTGCAGGCAACGGAAGACCGCATCGCCCAGCTTGAAGCGCAGAAGCCTGAAGGCACCACCGTGCTATCGGGGGACCAGGAAGCGGAAATCAGCCGTTTCCGCGCCCAGCTTCTGGAAACACGCAAGGCACTGCGCGAAGTGCAGCGGTCGCTCAGGACAGACATCGACAGCCTGGGCAACTGGTTGGCGGCTATCAATATCGTGCTGATGCCGCTCTTGATCATTGCCTTTGCGCTCCTTCGTGTGCTACTGCGCCGCCGACGCCAAGACAATAAGCTTGCCTGATGCAGGCCATAAGACGGAGCTAAAGAGACCGGCATGTCCGAACGACTGACCAATATTCTCGGCTATCTGACCTTGTTTGCCATCCTGGGCGCCATCTGGGTGCTGTTCGGCGAAGACCCGACGCGCGACCAGGGCGGCAGGGGCGAACCCACGTTCGCGCACATCAAGGACAGCATCAATGATGTCGCGGGCCTGAGCCTGACCGCAGGCGCCAGTACCGTGACGCTTGAGAAGAAGGATGATGTCTGGACAGTGGCTGAGCGGAACGGCTATCCGGCTGACCTTGAAAAGGTGCGCGATTTCCTGCGCGGCGTGGCGCTGTCCGAACGGCGCGAGCCCAAGACATCGAACCCTGAGCGGTTTGAGGAGATCGGCCTTGGCGGTTCTGGCACGTCGGTGTCGCTTCGGTCTGCTGGCGGCGAAACCATGCTGGCTTTCGCCATGGGCAAACAAAGCACCATCGGCAGCGACCGGTCCCTGACCTATATTTTCCAGGATAGCGATACCCGTGCGTGGCTGGTGACATCGCTTGCGGAAGCCTCTGCCGATCCGGCCTGGTGGCTCAAGAGTGATCTGCTGGACATCACGGAAGCCCGTGTCCGCAGCATCAGCCTGGGCGGCACGGTGCTGACCCGTGCGCTGGGCGCCGACGCCTATAGCCTTGAGGGCCTCAAGGACGGTGAAGAAGCGGTTCCTTCCTGGCAGCTTGATGAACCCGGGCGTGTGTTGACAGGCCTCAGCTTTGCTGACGTGCGCCATCTGGGCAATCCGCTGACGGCACCGAAGCAGCAAATCGCGCTCGTGACCCACGACGGCTTGCGCCTGATGGTGGCGCTCTATGACATGGACGGCACAACCTGGGCCCAGGTATCCGCCAGCCATGACGCCGCGCTGATGAGCGAAGGCGAAGCCGGCGTGCTGCCTGATGCGCCTGCGGACGGGGCGGCTGAAGCAGAAGCCATCAACGCCAAAACCCGCGGCTGGTTTTTCAAGCTGGCAGACGCTGACGCCGAGGTGCTGATGCGCACCCGTGAAGCTTTTGTTAGGGCACAAGCGCCTGCTGCCTCTTGATCCGGCGGAATAGTTTCCTAAATCAAGGACAAATCCTGGTGCGCCTATGCGGGCGCACCGCACTTTTGCACAACACCAAAACAGCTAGCTGAGAGAAAACATGTCTGAAGTAAAAACAGAAAAAATGGGGTTCGAAGCCGAAGTTTCCCGCCTGCTGCATATGATGGTGCATTCGGTCTATTCCGACCGCGAGATTTTCCTGCGGGAACTCATCTCGAACGCCTCTGACGCCTGTGACAAGCTGCGCTATGAAGCGCTGACCAAGCCTGAGCTTGCGTCCGGCGATTTCGGTATTTCCATTACCGCCGACGCGGACGCGAAAACCCTCACGATTGCCGACAACGGTATCGGCATGGACCGCGACGACCTGATCGCCAACCTGGGCACCATCGCGCGGTCCGGCACCGCCAATTTCGTTGACCAGTTGACGGGCGACAACAAGAAGGACATGCAGCTCATCGGCCAGTTTGGCGTGGGTTTCTACAGCGTCTTCATGGTCGCCGACATGGTGCATGTCACCACCAAAAAGGCGGGTGACGAACACGCCTGGCTGTGGTCGAGCGCCGGTGAGGGTTCCTACGAGATCGCGGAAGCCACCAAGGAAAACACCGGCACGCAGATTGTGCTGCACCTGAAGGATGACGCAAAGGACTTCCTTGAGCGCCACCGTCTGCAGAAGATCATCACCACCTATTCGGACCATATCGCCGTGCCGATCACGCTGGCGCTGAAGGGGGGCGACAACACGGACGCCGAAGCATCTGAGCCTAAGGTGATCAACGAAGGCTCCGCCATCTGGACGCGCCCGAAGGGTGAGATCACAGACGAACAGTATGCCGAGTTTTACCGCCATGTGGGCCATGCGTTCGATGATCCGTCGATGACGCTGCACTATAAGGTCGAAGGCATGCAGGAATATACCGTGCTGCTGTTCGTGCCCACGAAGCAGCCGATGGACCTGTTTGACCCCGCGCGCAAGAACCGGGTGAAGCTTTATGTGAAGCGCGTCTTCATCACGGATGACAGCGAAGACCTGCTGCCGGGCTGGTTGCGCTTCATGCGCGGCGTGGTCGACAGCCAGGACCTGCCGCTCAACATCAGCCGCGAAATGCTACAAAACAACCCGACGCTTGAGCGCATGTCGAAAGCCATCACAAAGCGCGTGCTCAGCGACTTCGAGAAGCTGGCGAAGAAAGACACCGAGAAATTCGAAGCCATCTGGGGCGAGTTTGGCGCGGTGATCAAGGAAGGCATCTATGAGGACTTCGAGCGCCGTGACGCCATCCTCAAGATCGCCCGCTTCAAGTCTACAGGCACTGACGGCTGGACGACGCTCGCGGATTATGTGTCCCGCATGAAGGACAAGCAAAGCGCCATCTATTATATCACCGGCACGGACGCCGAGGCGGTGAAGCGCAGCCCGCAGCTTGAAGGCTTCTGCGCCAAGGGCATTGAGGTGCTTCTGCTGTCTGACGCAGTCGATGACTTCTGGCTGCAGATGGCGCCTGATTTTGAAGGCAAGCCGTTCAAATCCATCACGCGCGGTGCAAGTGAACTCAAGGACATCGCGGGCGATGACAAGGAAGACGAGTCTGAGAAAGCACCTGAAGGTGACCTGGCCAAGCTGACGGCGCTCATGAAGGAAGTCTTCGGCGACAAGATCAAGGACGTGCGCGCGTCTGACCGCCTGACGACCACCGCAGCCTGCCTTGTGGCGGACGACAGCGGTATGGATATGCATATGGAACGTATCCTGAAGGCCCATAACCAGCTGGGAGGTGCCATCTCTGCCAAGATCCTGGAGATCAACCCAAGCCACGCGGTGATCCGCAAGCTTGCGGAACGCGCGGGCGACAAGGGTGCGATCGATACGCTCGCAGACCCTGTGCTGCTGCTTCTGGACCAGGCGAAAATCCTGGAAGGCGACGAACTGGATGACACCGCCGCCTTCGCCCGCCGTCTCTCGGCCGCGGTGGAGAAGGGGCTGGTGTAATCCCAAAAAGGGGTCATTCCGGCGGAAGCCGGAATCTTCATCCAGTTAGCCTGATGCTGAAAAGATACCGGGGTCATGCACCGGTATGACACCAAGTGAAAAGCCCCGGACGTGCCGGGGCTTTTTTTATACTGGCAGCTTGCGCATTTTCAGGCCGGTCACCTGATTGCGCTTTCTGGCCGTGACTTCAAATTCGAACCCGTGGAACTGGAATTTCTTGCCAACGATCGGGATGGTCTCGGCCTCGAAAATCACCAGGCCCGCCACCGTGATGGCTTCGTCATCCGGCAGCTTCCAGTCGAACATGCGGTTGATGTCGCGGATCGGCACGGTGCCTTCCACATGCACCCAGCCGTCCGTCAATTGCTTCACGCCCGGCACTTCGAAGTCATGCTCGTCGGCGATGTCACCCACGATTTCCTCCAAGATGTCCTCAAGCGTCACCAACCCCTGGATGGCGCCATATTCGTCCACCACCAGTGCGAAGTGGGCCTTGCGCTCAAGGAAGGCGTTCAACTGCTCCCGAAGCGTTGTGGTTTCCGGCACGAACCACGGCTTGACCATGATACGCTTGATATTCACGCGCTTCGACAGGGCACCCGCGCGCCTCAGCGCCCGCAGCACGTCTTTGGCGTGCAGGACGCCAATGATGTTTTCCGGGTCGCCCTCATAGATGGGCAGGCGGGTATAGGCGGTGGAGACCACAGCCTGGATGATCTCGTCGGTGCCCATGTTGATATCCAGTGTTTCCATGGCCGACCGGTGGACCATTACGTCCTCAACCGTTACGTCGTTGAGATCGAGGATCGAGCCCAGCATGTGGGTATCTTCCTTCACCAGCCCGCCTTCCTTGTGGTGCAGGTTGATGGTGCCGCGGATCTCGTCGTGGGCCGAAAGCACGCTTTCCATGTTGGAAATATCGATGCCGAAAAGCCTGAGCGTAAGGCGCACGATCTTTTGCACGAGCGCCACGACCGGGGCGAACAGTGCCACGATCAGGCTGATGAACCAGCTGACCTTCAGCGCCATATTGTCCGGGTTGGCGATCGCGTATGACTTTGGCAGCACTTCTGCAAAAATCAGGACCAGCGCCGTCATCACCAGGGTGGCATAAACCACGCCCTGTTCGCCCACCAGGTTCATGAACAGGCTGGTCGCCAGCGCCGACGCCAGGATGTTCACCAGGTTGTTGCCAAGCAAGATGGCGCCGATCAGGCGTTCCTGGTCATCGATCAGGCGCGAGACACGCTTCGCCCGCTTGTTGCCGTCACCCGCCATATGGTGGATGCGGGCGCGCGACGCTGCTGTCAGGGCCGTTTCAGAGCCCGAAAACATGCCCGAAAGCGCGAGAAGGATGAAAATGATCCCGGCCGTGATCCAGAAATCGGTATCGAAGAGAGAAGCGGCTGCCGCTGTCTCGTCCATGGTAAAGCTCCAGTCTCTAATGTCGCACCGCTAAAAGTCAGCGGAAAGGCTTCCCACATATGGGCTACAAGCCGCGACCGTCAATAGAGTCCTGTAATACAGCCTTGATTATATTCAGGTCTACGCCTTTGTGTGTGGCGGCCCCGCCGATGGGGCCAAGAATGAAAACAATCTCGCCCGCGTCCACTTTCTTGTCCTGGCTCATGTGCGCCAGCAGCGTGTCGGCGTCCAGGCTTTTGCCGATCTGGCTGGCGGTGGCCATCATGTTCACGGACTTGAGGTGCGCGATGTAGCGCATGAGGTCAGCGGTCGGTGCAAGGCCCATGCGCGCGCTGGTGTCCAGCGCCATGGCCATGCCGATGGCCACGCCCTCGCCGTGAAGGAGCGTGCCGTCATAGCCGCACTCGGCCTCCAGCGCGTGCCCGAAGGTGTGCCCTAGGTTCAGAAGCGCGCGCTTGCCCGCCTCATACTCGTCTTCCGCCACAATGCGGGCCTTGGCCTCGCAGCTTTTTGCCACCGCAACTGCCTGTGCGTCGCGGTCGCCTGCCCAGAGGCGCGCGCCATTTTCCTCCAGCCAGCTGAAGAAGTCCGGGTCGTCTATCAGGCCGTATTTGACCACCTCGGCGTAGCCCGCCTGCAACTCGCGCGCGGGCAGGGTGTCCAGCACTTGCAAATCGATCACCACCATTTTTGGTTGGTGGAATGCGCCGATAAGGTTCTTGCCGAAGGCTGTGTTGATGCCGGTCTTGCCGCCAACGGAACTGTCGACCTGGGCCAAGAGGCTGGTGGGTACCTGGATGAAATCCATGCCGCGACGGAGCACCGCTGCCGCAAAGCCGGTGATATCACCGATCACACCGCCACCAAGGGCGATCAGCGTGTCCTTGCGCTCGGTGCCCAGTTCCAGAAGCCGGTTCGCGAGCGCCTCGAAATTGGCGAAGGATTTGGTTGCTTCACCGGCGGGCAGGATGATGGCGTCTGATTTGATGCCGGCATCAGCCAGGGATTTTTGCGCGGCGTCCAGATAGAGGGGGGCGACATTCTCGTCCGTGATGATGATCGCGCGCTTGCTCCGCAAAACGGGCACTACCAGTGTGCCCATTTGTGCCATGATTCCCACGCCGATCTGGATGTCGTAGGCGCGGTCGCCCAGATCCACCGGCACGGTTTTCAGGATGCTTCCACCCACGCTCATGCCGCTTTCCTATCCTTCAGTGCCTCAAGAATGTCTGCAACAACATCCTCGTGCGGCCCCTGCGAGCTGGCGACTTTCATGTCGGCCTGGGCGTAAAATGGCGCGCGCTCGGCGGCAAGCCGTGTCAGGATTTCCTTGGGGTCGCCGGTCTTCAGAAGCGGGCGGGTGTCGCGCCTGCCGGTGCGTTCCACCAGCACTTCGATGTCCGCGTCCAGCCAGATCGAAAGGCCCTTGGCTTTGATCAGTGCCCGGGTTGCCTCATTGATGAAAGCGCCGCCGCCGGTTGCCACAATCTGCGGTTTTCCATCCAGAAGGCGCTCGATCACCCGGCGCTCGCCCGAGCGGAAATCGGCCTCGCCAAAGCATTCGAAAATCTCGGCGACCGACATGCCGGCGGCTTTTTCAATCTCATGATCTGAATCGACGAACGGCAGGTTGAGCTTGCGCGCCAGGCGCCTGCCGACGGTGGTTTTCCCCGCGCCCATCAGGCCAACCAGAACAATGGTGCGGTCGACGCCATATTGGCTCGCCACTGACTGCTTTTTAGCCTGATTTTTCTGTTTCACGTTCGTCATGCTTCGCTCTTTACACAGCCGGGCCCGCTTCGCCAACGGTTTTATAGGAAACCAATACCTTATTTCTGCCTAAAAGAATGACCAATGTGTTTTTGAGAACCCTTCCTTCTGCAGGCCTTCTGCTGGCGTGGCTGGACTTGTGCGCTGGGCCATCATATAAGACCAACAGGTAAGGCAAGATTACTTGAGAGACCAAAGGGAGTTTCATGTCGAAATTAACGCAGATTTTGCTGATTGCCGGAGTGCTGGTGATCGTGGGCGGTGCCATTTTTCTGATGACTTGGGATATTCCGGCGCCTTCCGAAACAGTGACCAAAACACTGAGCAATGACCGTTTCCCGGCATAAAGCCCGCGCCACTGTGCGCATGGCTGACATGACAGCAATCAAGCGCCTGATGGCCGCGATGCTGATGAGTGGGGCTATTGCCGCGCTGGCTGCCTTCGAGGTGCGCGCCCAGCAGGAAACCGATAGCGAAAACCAGGATGCTACTGAGCAGACGACTGAGCAGGCAGAAGCGCAGACCCAGGCTGCAGACACCGCCGCCCAAAAGGCTGAGGACAAAACCGATGGCCGTTTTTTCCTTGGGCCACGCCCCGCACTGAAGCGCCAGGTTGGTCCGGCGCTTGGTGCGCCCAGGTCTATCCTGCCGCAACCCTATCTGCCTAAAGGTAGCATTGAGGTTCCCCCAGCGCCCCAAACAGCCCTTGCTGACCAGCCTGCCGATGCGGTGACTGATATGGCCGAGGCGTTGCCGGGCGCGGATCAAACCGTGGCGGATGATGCGCCTGTGGGGGAAGGCATGGCTGATCAAGCCGTTCCGACACCCGATACCGATATTTTCGCAGGCGCCCTGCAGACGCTTGACCCAAGCGGCATTGCTGTGCTGACCGGCAGCCGCGCCTACCCCAATGATTTCTGGGCCGGCTACGACCGGCAGGCTGTTCAGGCGGAGCTGAAGAAGCTGGCGCGCCCAAGCAAAACACCTGCGATGGTGAAGGCCGCGCGCCGGATGGCGCTTTCGGGCTACCTGTTGCCCACGCCCGCGGGAGAAGCCGAAATCGATGCCTTCATTGAGGCGCGGCTGGATGTGCTTGCGGCCCACGGTGATACCGAAGGCTATCTGGCGCTTCTGAATTCCCTGACGCCTGACCATGACTGGTCCGGCCTTGCGCGCGCCCTGGTGGACGGCCACCTGCTGGCGGGCCGCATTGAAGACGCCTGCGCGATCGCGGCCCAGGAACGTGCTGACAGCAATGACGCATTCTGGTTGCGGATGGCGGTTTTCTGCCGTGCCGTGCAGGGTGACCGGGTCGGCGTGGATTTCAACCTTGGCATCCTGGAGGAAGTCAGCAGCGTTCAGCCCACCTTCTATCAGCTAACTGACCAGATCCTGGTAGAAGCGGAACAGGCTGGCGGTGCGGTGCTGACATCCGGCATGGTTCTGTCGAACATGCTCAGGGTGGATGTACTTGAAGCCACCATGGTTCGGCTGGCGAAGGTGCAGGTTTCTGCGCTTGATATGACGGACGCCAAACCGATGGCGGCCAAGGCCATGCTGGGCATCCCGGGCGTGGTGCCGGAAGCCAAGCTGCAGCTGATTGCCCGCGGCCTGTCGGAAGGCTGGCTGGGCGCTGACATGCTGGTGGATTACCTGCGTGCTGTGCCGCCTGCTGTGCAACTGGATGTGGATACCCAGGCGCTGATGCAGGAAGACTTGAGCTTCGACGGCGACATGATCGTAATCGCGGAGGCCCAAGTGGGCGCAGATGAAACCGTGCGGGCAGACGCGCTGGCATCACTGAAGCGCCGGGCGGAAGACCCTAACAAGGCGCTTTATCTGTTGCCGGTGCTGGATTATCTGCAGGCTGGCCAGATGGATGCTGGTGTGACCGGGCGTCAGATCCGCACGGCGCTGGTTGAAGGCGACACGGCGCAGGCTGGCCGCCTGTTCACGGCCCTGCGCGCGGGTCAGGTTGGCGATGATGCCGCCAAAGATGCCGTTCTTGAAGCCAGTTGGCCGCTGATGGTGGCGGCTGGTATGTCTGGTGCGCCGGAGGTGACGCCGGAGCGGCTGAAGGCCTGGTGGGGTCAGCAGGGCGATGATGAAAGCCGGTTCGCGAACGCGGCCATCCTGTTCACCACGCTTGAAGCCCTTGGGCACACTGTGCCGGAGGATATTTGGGCGCTGGCGGAAGAGGGAGCACCGCAGGTGTCAGGGCCAAGCATGTCCCCTGCCCATTGGCGGCGCCTTCTGGTGATGCAGGCTCAGGGTGACAAGGCAGGTGCCTTGTCGTTGGCCTATGCCACGACCTCGGATGGTACCGTGCCCGCGTCCTATGCTGGATCGCTTGTGGGTGCGCTCAGGGAACTGGGGCTGACCATGGAAGCACACCAGCTGGCGGTGGAAACGCTGGTCCGGCGCGGCCTGTAGGTGGCCATGTCGGACGCCACGCTGATTGATCAGTTTCTTGAAATGCTGGCGGCGGAAAAAGGGCGGGCCAAAAACAGCCTGATGGCCTACCGGCGCGACCTCGAAGACTTCGCTGAGCACACCACAAGCAAACTGGCGTCAGCAGACGCACAGGATATCCGCGATTATTTGTCAGGATTGCACCAGCGGGGTTTGAAATCCGGCACGGTGGCGCGGCGTCTCTCTGCGCTCAGGCAGTTTTACCTGTTCCTTTATTCGGACGGGCTGCGCACGGACAACCCGGCCAAGAATATCGAAAGCCCGAGGCCTGAGCAGAAGCTGCCAAAGGTCCTGTCAGAAACTGATGTGGACCGGCTGCTGGATACGGCCGAAGCGCAGGCGGCAGCGGGCGGCATGGCGGAGAAGCGCCTGCACGCCCTTGTGGAGACGCTTTATGCCACCGGCCTTCGTGTGTCTGAGCTGGTGACTCTTCCCAAGCGTGCCGTGGGGCCGGATACCGCCATGATCATGGTGCGCGGCAAGGGTGGGCGCGAGCGCATGGTGCCGCTTGGTGACAAGGCGCGTCACGCCCTGATGGCGCATATGGATGCTGTCCGTACGTCGCCGTTCAAGGATTCGCCTTACCTGTTCCCCTCCCGCGGCAAGGAGGGTTTCCTCACCCGTCGCCGGGTTGGGCAATTGATGAAAGACCTGGCAGTTGCGGCCGGGGTGATGCCAAGTGCGGTCAGCCCGCACAAGATGCGCCACGCGTTCGCCACGCACCTGTTGGCCCACGGGGCGGACCTGCGCGCCGTGCAGCAGATGCTGGGCCACGCTGACATTTCCACCACGCAGATTTACACCCATGTTCTTGAAGAACGGCTCAAGAGCCTGGTGTTGACCAAACACCCCATGAGTGACTAACGGGGCGTGACTGACGGCAAAAATGCGCTAGATTGTCCCTGAGGGGAACATCAGGGGGAGCATATGATCCGGAAAAGTCTGTTTGGCTTGTTGGCATTTGTCATTCTTGGCTATGGCGCTTTCTGGGCGACAGCCCCGGGCACTGGGAACCCCGACCAATATAGCAATCTCAGTGAAAAATATGACGTACGCATCGTGCGTGACCGCTTTGGTGTGCCGCATATCTTTGGCGAACGCGATGTGGATGTCTCATTTGGTCTCGCTTTTGCCCACGCCGAAGATGACTTTGCCACAGTTCAGGATGTGGTGCTGGCGACCCGCGGCAAGCTGTCGACCCTGAAGGGGCCGGATGCCGCCAAAACCGACTATCTGATCCAGTGGATGGGCATTTGGGGCGTGGTGAACGCGGGCTATGAGGCGCGGATCAGCCAGGCCACGCGTGACCATGCGGAAGCTTATGCCGACGGGCTGAATTATTATGTCGCCGAGCACCCGGGCGTCGTGGCGCCAGGCGTGCTGCCGTTCACAGGCAGGGATATCGTCGCAGGCTTCACCTTCAAGACGCCACTCTTTTTCGGGTTCGATCAGGTGGTCGCCAAGGTCGCGGTGGGCGAATACGGTACGGGGCTCGACAAGACAGCGGCGCTGATGGTGACGGACACCCCGCAGCCGGACCTCGGGAGCCAGGGGGTGGCCATCGCGCCTGCGCGCTCCGGTGATGGCGCCACACGGCTTCTCGTGAATTCCCATCAGCCGCTCACCGGGCCCGTGGCCTGGTATGAAGCACGGCTGAAATCGAATGAAGGTTGGGACATGGCGGGGGGCACCTTCCCGGGGTCTCCGCTGATCCTCCACGGCACCGGCCCGACGCTGGGGTGGGCCAATACGGTGAACAAGCCTGACCTGGTGGATGTCTATCAGCTGACGCTGAACCCCATGAATGAGAACCAATACAGGCTGGACGGCGAATGGCGGGATTTTGAAGTCAGCGATGCCGCGATTGACGTCACCTTCTGGGGGCCGGTTCGCTGGACTTTCCATGAACCCATCTACCGCTCTGCCCACGGCCCTGTGTTCAAGACAGCGCAGGGCGCTTTTGCCGTGCGTTGGGCCGGAATGGACGAGATGCGCACGCTTGAGGAGATGATTGCGCTCAACAAGGCTCGCACCCAGGCGGATTTCGAAGCCGCGCTTGCCATGATGGCCATGCCCAGCATCAATTATGTCTATGCAGACAAAGCGGGCAATATCGCCCACTATTATAACGCCATGATGCCCAAGCGTCTTGAAGGGGTGGATTGGTCCGGCCTTCTGCCCGGGGACCGGTCTGACCTCATCTGGCAGGGCTATCACGACTTCACGGATATCC
>JBNKYQ010000020.1:0-19266 GCA_050300975.1 Kordiimonas sp. | reverse complement strand
CAACAGTGTTTGTGCCACCGCCGGTCAGATCGATCGTGTCAGCGCCGCTACCGGTTGTGATGCTGTCAGTGCCATCGCCGGATGCAACAGTGTTGTTACCAGCAGTATCAGTGATGGTATCATTGTCGTCACCACCATCAATGGTGTCGTCACCGTTGTTACCGTCGATAATGTCGTTGCCAGCACCACCATCGATACTGTCATCGCCGTTACCACCAATAATGCTGTCAGCACCAGCGCCACCGCTGATGCTATCGTCATCGTTGCCGCCATCGAGTGTATCGTTACCGGCTTGACCAAAGATGGTGTCATTACCATCACCGCCACCAACAGCATCCGCTCCGCCACCGGCTTTGATGAGGTCATCCTCGCCCGTGCCAAAAATGGAATCGTCAATTGGCGTACCAAAAATCTCGTTTGCCATAGCTTTCCTCCTGAAAAAGCAAACCCTTATATCTACTGTGAGGCACGAACGTAAGGTCTTATAGCCCCCTGCAAACTCTCTAGCGAGAGAATGCCAATGATGTCAACCGCATAATTGTTATTACACACTTATATAGTCAAGACAATTTACAAAAATCCGTCCGTACTGTCACACGATGCACAGAACACCATTACCTAAACCTCAATTCAACCATGCTTTTCCAGACCGCCCCAGAAAAACAGGAAACCCCCTATTTCTGTGACCCATTTGCAACAGTTTTGATCAGTTGCCAAAATTGGGGGAGCAAATCCTTCACGGCATAGCGCTCCAGGATAACCTGTCGTGCCCTGTCCCTGATCGGTTGATAGTCGGCCTTGTTGTCCAAAATATGGCAGATTTTCTCGACTTGAGCGTCAACGTCGAAAAACGGCACCATTACCCCGCTCTCGCCGTCGGTGATAAGTTCCTTCACCGGATCCGTATCAGAGGCCACGATGAGCGCCCCTGTGCACATGGCCTCAAGCATGGACCAGGACAGGACGAAAGGCACAGTCAGATAGACATGGGCCGAGGTAAGCTGCAGCAGCGTCCGCATCACATCGAGCGGCTGCAGCCCCATGAAATGAAGCCTCTTGTGATCAAACTCGAATTCCTCGAGCGCCCATTCCTTGTAGGTCTTGCCATCCGGGCGCGCGGAACCATAGGCAACCCGATCATTCCCCAGAATAACCACATGCAGGTTTGGGCGTATCTTTTGAAGCTTGCTGACTGCTTCCATGAATTGAGGGAAACCCCGATAGGGTTCCATCCCCCGCGCCACGTAGCTGATGACTTCATTCTCGGCTGACAGGGTGACATCGCCAATCGTCAGCTTCGCGTCCGGGTCAGGCATGAAATAGTCTGTGTCAACGCCATCATGCAGGATACTGATGCGGTCCTGGAAGATGCTGGGAAACTTGCTGTGCTGGAAAACCGTCGGGCTCTGCCCCCAATCCATCGCTGCCAAATCCTGCAGGATCGGGGTGTTTTTCATGCGAATCCGCAACTGGCCGTTCGCGTCGTATTCATCATCCCGCAGGAACGTCCCGTCGGAATCCACGCTGTGATAATACCATTCATAGTAAGATAGAAGCTTGGCGTCCGGGAAAAGGTCCTTCATGAACATGCCGTTCCCCCACCCTGAGTGAGACAGGATAATATCCGGACGATAGCCCTTCCGCTTGACCTCCATCAGTGACTTGTAGGCCGCCTGACCGTTAATCACGGCCCGCTCGGTCGCTATCAGCGACGGGTGAATTCCCTTCGTGGCATCGCGGTGTGGGCGATAGTTCACCCGGCGGACGGGAAACTTTTGCTTATTGTCCTCAAGCGTCGCAGCCAGCATGGATACATCCGGTTTATTGTCCTTGATGTAACGCATGATCCGGCGGTATTGGCCTGGAAAATTATTATGCATGAAAAGAATGCGCATGGAATTATGAGGTCCCCAAAAGAATCGTTGCTTTGCTGTTAGCCAAAAAAAATGCCTGATGCAACGAGGAAGCCGAATCGCAGGGGAAAACAGGCGGGACACATGGATGACTTTAGCAGCGGCAAAGCACCGAACAACGGGAACCAGCCTATTGTCCGCTCCACACTCTTGCTTGACACCGGGTAGATAGGCTTTAACAAGAGCCCAACCATCACGGGCATCCATGCCCCGAGGCTGAACGAAGAACAAGAAGCAACAGAAGAATGAAAAAGATACTGGTACCAGGCGGCGCGGGGTTCATAGGCAGCCACACGTTGTTGGCGCTGAAAGCCGCGGGCTACAGCCCGATTGTTCTGGACAACCTCTATAACGGGCACAGGGACGCTGTATTGGATTGTCCGCTTATCGAAGGTGACATCCGGGAAGAAGCCTGTCTAGAAGATCTGTTTGACCAGCATGACATTGATGCTGTCGTTCATTTTGCCGCTTTCATCGAAGCTGGCGAAAGTGTGCGCGACCCAATGAAATTCTATGACAACAACGTCGCGGGCAGCCTGACCCTTCTGAAGGCCATGGTAAAACACGGTGTTCGGAAGATTGTTTTTTCATCGACAGCTGCGGTCTACGGCGAATCGTCAGACGGCCGGTTGACCGAAGACCTGCCCAAGGTTCCCATCAACCCCTATGGCCAAAGTAAATGGGCCGTTGAATGCATGCTTCGTGATGCAGCGGCGGCAAACGGCCTTGAGGCAGTGGCCTTGCGCTATTTCAATGCGGCGGGTGCTGACAGCAAAGGGCGCCTGGGCGAGCGACACGATCCGGAGACCCACCTGATACCGCTGGTGCTGCAGGCCGCGGCCGGTACACGCGATACCATCCGCATCTTCGGGACCGATTACCCAACACCGGACGGCACTTGCATCCGCGACTATATTCATGTCGAAGACCTGGCATCGGCACATGTCGCGGCGCTTGACCATTTGTTCGCACGGCAAGACAATGCCGAAACCGGTTTCTATGACGCCTTCAACCTTGGCAACGGGCAGGGCTTTTCCGTAAGGGAAGTTATCGATGCCGTCGCCCGTGTGACCGGCAGGGAGTTTGCCGTAAAGGAAGAAAGCCGGCGCGCAGGTGACCCGGCCCGCCTGATCGCAAATTCCGACAAAGCCAGAGCAACACTGAAGTGGCAACCTGCTTGGCCAAGATTGGATGATATGGTCCTGCATGCCTGGAACTTCATGTCATCTGCCGAAGAAGGGTGCCCATAGGATTTTGAAAAAATGAGCTTCAACGGCAAGAAAATATTCATCGGCGGCTACACCAAAAGCGGCACCACATTCGTGGGGCGCGTTTTCGGCCTGTTGAACGGTGTCTATGCCCACGGTGAAGAAGACTATTTCCGCCTGGTGATGCCAAAGGTCAATGAGCTCATCAACGAATTCAACTATAATATCGGCTATGTAAATCGCGAGGTCTATGACGATCAGGGCCCGATACCGCAAGTAACGAATCAATCGGGCAAGCTTTTGCACCAAAAGATTTTCTATCACCTGTTCTTTGGCGGACAGGACATTCCCGAGGATTGCATTGCGACCGTGGAGAAGTCTCCCCGCAATGCTTTCTACATGGCGCAGATCAAGTTCCTGTTTCCCGATGCGCAGATCCTCTGCGTCTATCGCGACCCGATCCCGGTGTTTGCGTCCCTGATGCGGCACATGGCGGATCACCGAAGCCCCAATTATCGTGACCCGGATTCTGAGGAACGGCGAGAATCTCTTGAAAACTTCCTGGTACGCTGGAATGCCTTCTGCGATACTCTGGAGAAACGCCGGGAACTGTATATTCCAATTCGGTATGAGAATGTCGTCGCTGACAAAGCAGGTTTTGTGGATTTCATCCAGAAAGAAATGCTGCAAGAAGACGTTGGCCTCTCGGAGCCTCTGGAGCATCTCTCGAAAGAATATTATCTTTCGACCCTGCCGCCCGAGAAACGGGCAACCAGTCTTGTCCAGATTGATCCCGCGAGGAAAATCCAGCTGAGTGAGCGCGAACAGGAGGCCATCAAGGAAACCTGCATCATACCGTCCCTGGATTTTGCCTTCTAGGGCGTCGGGAACGGTCCATGCATGCGCTTGTCACAGCCCCTATCCCCAGCCACCCGCAAAACCACGGCAACCGCGCCCGTGTGTATGCCGTGTGCCGTGAGATACAGGCGCGGGGCTATCAGCTGCATTATGTCTACACCGGGCTTGAAGGACTGAGCGAAGAACAGGAACAGGCCATGCGCGGGGCATGGGACCACGTGTATGTCCTGCCGCGTGAGCTGGTGGTCAAGAAACGGTCCCGGCGCCGGCACCATTTGATTGACGACTGGCACTCGCCAGCCGTGACCAAGCTGACCAACCGGATTCTCGATATCTGGGACATCAAGCTGTGCCTTGCCAACTATGTCTGGCAAAGCGCATGGCTAGCCGCCGTGCCGAAAGATATTCCGCGCTATATCGACACCCACGATGTGTTTGGCAACCGTCATAAGGCGCTAAAGCGGGACGGGCTTGAACCTTCCTGGTTCTATACGACACCGAAGGAAGAGGCCAAGGCACTGGCGCGAGCCAGCCGGGTGATCGCCATCCAGGATGAGGAAGCCAAAACCTTCCGGGGCCTCACGGACACCCCCGTCTGCACACTAGGCTTCTTTGACCCGCCGCACTTCCTTGAAGGCGAGGCGCCAGTACCTGGGGCTAAACTCAAGGTCGGCTATATCGCCAGCGACAACCCTATCAACGTGAGCGCCCTGAAAGGCCTCAGTGACGCACTCAAGGCCCGCCCCGCCCTTATGGACCAGTGCACGTTTTTTCTGGCAGGCCCCATCTGCAATACCCTCCCCGCCGAAGAAGCCTTTTACGAACGCCTCGGCTTCGTGCCCAGCGTGGAAGGTTTCTATGCGGACATGGATGTGGTGCTGAACCCCAATGTGGGCGGTACCGGGCTCAAGATCAAATCGGTGGAAGCGCTGAGGTATGGGCGCCCGCTGGTGGCAACGCGCGATGCCATGATCGGCATCCCGACCGAACATCAGTTGCACGCCTGCCCAACAATCGGCGACCTGTGCGACGGCCTGATGGCGCTTGCGGGCGACCCGCGCGAGGTTGGCGTGCTGCAGCAATCCGGGCGGGAAATCTATACCGCTTACCTGAAGGCTCAGTATGAGACGCTGGATCTGTTGTTCCCGCGCCTGACCAGCATCAAGGCAGATGGCCAATGACCGCGCGTATGGCCATAGCAATCTTTGGCTCCCTGCCACCGTTCCGTAGCGCGGCGGCGGCCCTGGGGCTCAGCACCGCGGAAGCGCTGGCGTTAGATCATGACGTCACCTTCGTGATTGATGACCTGGCCCCGGCTCCGTCCGCTGACCTGCCTTTCGATGTCATCCGCTTCCGGGACCTGCGCGCGAACTGGCGGGCTTTTGCCCACCACCAGCGCCTTTATATCCCGGGGAATGAAGGCGACAGCCTGTTCCCACTTGAAATTCTGCGCCGGGCGCCGGGCGTGGTAATGCCCGCGACGCTTTCGCTTTTCCCGTTGGCCGAATCAACCTGCCGGGCAGCAGGCCTCTGGCCCGACGCCTACTGGCAGTGGCTGAAAAACAGCGCGGGTGACCGCGCGAAGACACTCTATGCCGCACGGGTGCATCACAGGCGGGAATCGGCAGCTCAGGCCGGTGTTACCCCGGCACTTGACCTGCTGCTATCTCCCGCAACCGCCTTGGTGGCGGCCAGCCCCGCGATGGCGCGCATGATGGCGGCCTCCGGGCTGAAGCCTGATCTTGTGCTGGACCTGCCGCCGGTTCCTGGCGGGCAGAGCAAGAACGGAGGCAAAACACCTGTGGTGCTTTATGTCACGGATGAAGCAGCCGCAGCCCAGACATGCCGCGCCAGCCTGTCAGCCTTCCAGGCCTATGGTGGCATATCGCATCTGAGCGCCCATCCGGCGGCCCGGCATCTTGCAGCCGCTATTGCTGAAGCAGACGTTATCGCCTTCCTGAACGGTCATGGCGACGCCTGCAGTCCTGGCCTTGCTGGCGCCTTCCAGATGGGCAAGCCGGTGATAACCGCAGGACAGCCCTGGAGCCGGCACCTGCCCAAAGGCAGCCACATCGCCCTGCCCCACGGCAAGGCTTATGACGCGCTTGCCACCAGCGTCGCTGCACTGTTGGGCCAAAAAGGGCTTGCCAGCCATCTGACAAAGAATCCGCCAGCCGAAAGTACGACTGCTGCCCTCAGCGCTTGCCTTCAGACCAGCGAGGTTCCTGACGCTGATTTATCGCTGCCCACGCCACAGTCACCTGAAGCGCAGCCTCACACATCCACGCTTAATGTGGTCGAAGGGACTGTGACAGCCGCACTGATTGGTGCCGTGCCGCCGCCCGCCATCTTGCGCGAGCTGTTGCCCAAACTGGATAGCGATCGCTGCCCGCGCTTCTGTACGCCAGCGCTTGCCAATCGGCTCGCGCAATTGACCGGCGAACATCCCGCCAGCCTGCTGGCCCAAATCGGCTATGAAGCCCCGCTGATACTGGATGCAGGCATACCACCAGACGCCCACCGCACCCCGGTGACGTTCGAGAGCCTGAAGGACGGTCTCAAGGCCAAGAGCGCCATCAGCTTCGGCTGCAGCGTTCCAGGCAGCGCGGATGGCGACAGCCTTCTGAACGACAAGGGCGTCGCCCCAAAGCTTACGCTCACGATCGCGTATGATGAGAAAGACAGGAACGCGACCACACAAGGGTTCCAGCCCGAATGCGGCCTGTTCTGGAACCATGACACGTTCCGCCATGCGCTCCAATGCGTGATCGTGGTTGGCCAGAAACAGGGGGCTTTCCGGCTGAAGGCCGGCGCGCCGGACACCTGTTATATGGTGGCAAGCCAGGACATCAGCACTGCCGTCAGCGGCGGCACAGCAGCCTCGCTGGCATCAGATGGCCTTGGTCTGCTTGAATTCCGCTTGATGGCACTGGACCCCAGCGCAGGCACGCCGCTGACCTCCGAAGACTTGAGAAAACAACTTGCGCAAGCAGGCCTGATACTGGAATGGTCAACCTTATGACACAGAAACCGACAGCACCAATCCCGTCAGACCTGCCCGTGAAGGGACCAGAAAGCCGATTCCCGAAAGCTGCGGTCGACTATATCGATGCGCTTCTGGATGTGGAGCGGATGCGCTTTGAAAAAGAGCTCGCCGCTGCAGGTGTCGCAGATGAGGAGACCAACTGGCCGGCACTGCCGGGCCGATTGCAGCTGCTTGCGGAAAGCGATGACTTCGTCGGCAGCGGCTGGAGCACCCTTGACCATACGAAAAAGGGAATCGGCCGGCGCTGGATGGCCCGGATCGGTACGCTTCTGTTTCCCGCTGACGCCACCGCTGGCGGCATCCTCACGCTGACCGGCACAGGATACCTGCGCCGCCGCTATGTTGATGACCTGACAGTGTGGCTGGACCATATGCCCGTTGAAGGCGTCGCCATACGTAAGGGCCTGAACGGCTGGAACTTTGAAGGGCGCGTGCCAGTGCTGAAAGGCCGGCCGTTTCATATTCTGCGGCTGCAAACCAGTGGAATCAGACCCTTCGACAAGGGCCCCGATACTCACGCCAGCCTGGCGCTCAGCGCTGTTGATTTCAATTCAAACCAGCTATGATGCGCTTGGGGCTGGGCTGACATTGTTGCCGCAAGCGGTCGGTAAGCGTACCGTATGATCCCGCAGTATTCAGTTCCAGGCCATAGTTCGAGATAAACTGTTCACGCATCTGCCTGGCCGGACCGGCGAGTGAGGCCTGGATATACTGCTGTACCTCAATATCGGGCATCATCACCTGGCGTGGCAGGCGACGTGATAGCTTCTTGGACAGTGATTTGAGAACAGCAATCGGCGCTTCCACAATCTCTTCAAATGTCATTGACAGAAAATCAATTTCTTCCTGAAGCAGGAACACTTCAACTGCCGCTTCCCGCTTCACCAGCGTGGTCAGGCAGTCCATGAAGGACTGAAACGAATCCACCACCTCCTCAAGGGCGAACATGCGCGCCCCCTTGAATGCGTCAGCCGCTTCCATGCCCTTCGCGTCCAAAACCAGTGAAACCAACGTCTGCATGAATTTATCGCGCATATCAAAATGGATCACATAAGTTTTAGACTGCCTGAGCCACCAGCCCAATTGGCGAAAGACCCGGTTGTCACCTTCAGCCAAGCTCTGCAGTAAAGCCGTGTCCAGCATCAAGTCCGGCTTGCCCGCTTGCATACCCGTTGACTGGAGAGCGGCGATGTAGCGCACGACATGAAAATCATTTTGCGATGTGAACCAAGCCTCCAGACCGTTGGTAGAAAAACTCCAAGGGCTTGCCTGACGCGAGGACTCTAAAAGCTCGGCTAAGATATTTCCCCCAGAATTTGGCGACGCCAGCACCAGCAGCGGTGGGTGTTCTTCCATTTCCAAAGACTTGGTTACCGCATTGAGCGAAGGCCGCCCCATCTGGCATCGTGGCAGAATGTCATAGGTGCCGGATAAGACACTCTTGCCGGGGAAAAGGTGCCGAAGTGACCGGACCAGATGTCGTTCATTGCGTTCGCAGAAAACCAGGATGCGCTGCGCATCAACAAGGGAAGCATTTGACAGGACACCATCGTCGGCGGCCAACATCATGCACGACAATGGGCTGCCGTTCATCACAAAGCCCGCCATTGCGTCCCCGTTCGTCAACAAGACATCATTCGCGCTCAATTCACGCAGCAGGTCCGTAAGGCCGACGCTTTCAAAGCATGCCGAAATGGCTTCATTCCTATTTGGAGATTTGCCCATACTGTCTTTTCAGCCTTCGGTTTTTATCTGGTTGTTGGCCAATTCATTGATCAAGCTCGTAGCCTGGACGCCAGTGATTTCCCGGACCCGCGTGACGTCCTGATCAAAACAACCACGGCTAAGCGCTTCCGGCACAGCAAAAGGTCTCTCAGCCATGGGAAACTGTATCATCAAATCCTTGGAGCCAGCATTTGCCTGGCTGTGCCAATTGGTGAAGGCGTGATAGTAAGCTGCGCGGTTACCGCCCACCGCCCGGCTGTGGCTGTTGCCCTGGCGCTGCCAGTCGAAACCCGAACCCGCGTCGGTGGTCAGCGAACCTTGCCGCAGCAGCCCGGTATAAAGGCACTGGCGCAAATGCCGCACGCCTTTCCAGCCGAAGATTTCCTTCAAACGCCGGATATATTCCGTGTCCGCGGCGATCCGTACGGTATCAAAGAAGCCCGCCTTTTCAAGCACCGGCGCCCGGCGGATCATCAGGCTGATGGCAGCCATCCGTTCGGCGGCACCGTCAATCAGCTGCAGTTCGTCGGCTTCATCCACCCGGCGCCAACGGCAGGTGCAGGCCATCAGGCCCGGGTCAGCCAGCAGCGCCCCCATCTGGACCCTCAGGCGGTCTGGATCGGAATAATCATCGCTATCGTGGAATGCGACAAACTCACCAGTCGCCTTGGTCAGGCACCAGTTTTTAGACCAGTATGTGCCGTGATTGGCGGGCGATGAGAAGACCCGCAAGCGCTCGTCTTCCGCCGCCATCGCGGCCAGGATCGCGGCTGTATCATCGCTGCTGGCATCGTCGATCACCATCAGCTCCAAGTTCGCATGGCTTTGTGCCAGCACCGACTTGACCGCGCGTTCGATCAGGTGGCCCGTGTTGAAGGCAGTCATGATCACTGAGATTTTTCGGTCTGACGCGGCCTGGCCCAGTTCGCGGAACCGCTCTGTTTCATTCGCATAGAGACGCGCGCCCAGTGCCCGCAATGGGGCATGGGTGCTATCCAGCAGATACCCGACAGGGTCCCTGCCTAGCTTGCGCATCCGTCGAATGAAAAGCGTCATGGGTGTCTCCGGCCAGCTCTAGAGCCGCAGCACCACGCCGGCAGACAGAGCAAGCTGATAGAAGATGTTGATGATATCAGACGCGATCTGGATGTGCTTGGTTGCGACGCGTGGCAGGACGAAAATCTCGTCGCCCGGCACCATCTGCACCCGCTTGCTATCCAGGTCGCCACTTTTGACTTTCTGGAAGCTGCCATCCCGGTGCAGCAGCAGCACGTTGGTGTTGCGCCGCGACTGGGTAAAGCCACCCGCCTGCTCGATATATTCCTCAACCGTGCGGCCTTCCTGGAACGCCATGGCGCTTGGGAACAGCACGTCGCCGTGCACCATCACCAGCTTGCTGGTGCGCGGGATGCGGATTACATCGCCTGGCTCCAGCAGAATGTCGTTCACGGACGAAGCGCCCGCCAGCGACACCTGGCCATTGGGTTCCACATTGCGCGCCCGCTCAACCCATTTCAGGATCAGGTCTGCCTCATTCTTGCGAAGCTCGGCTTCCCGTGTGGTGTTCGACCGGGCGGTCAGCACGCTGCTTTCAAGGGCGCGCAGCTGGGCTTCCAGCATTTCCTTCTGCCTGATCTTCACGCTTTTGCGCATCAGCTGGATGGCGTCACGCTGGGAATTTTCACCGAAGTCGATCTGGGCGATCAGGTCACCAAGCTTGGCGCCGTATGGCAGCACCACTTCGCGAGCGGAATCGGTTTCGCCTTCAACGCGCACGGAGATGGTGCCGTTCGTCTTGTCGGACATCACATGCAGCACATCGCCCGGGTTGACCGGCACATTGGCGGCTTCAGACAGGGCGATATATTCGACCTCTGATTTCGCGCGGCTGTTACGGCTGATGCGCACATGGGTTGCCTGCGGCTGTGGACGCGCAAGTGCCAACAGCTTGCCGGCTGCGATAGTGTCGGTGGCAAACTCGAACAGGTTCGAATTCTGCACATCGCCAAGCACGCCCGCCTGCGCCTTCACTGGCGACACAACAATCGTGTCCCCGTCCGAAAGTTGGAACACCGGCATCACGCCTGTCAGGATAAAGTCATACAGGTTGACGGTGCGGTACAATTGACCACCCCGCAGCACCTTGATTTCAAGGAAAGACCCGCGCTGGGGGTCAACCCCGCCAGCTTGATCAAGGAAGAACAGCACGCTGTCAGACGCATGCCCGGCATATAGGCCTGGCTGGTCAACAAAACCGGTGACGAAAATCTTCACGGGCTCTGCACCGTCGAGGCTGGCGTATACGCCCACGTTCTTCTTGAACACCCGCTTGACCGATTCGGTCACCACCTCATTGAGGTCTTCGTTCCGCACGCCCTGCACGGCAACCGGCCCAACCTCAGGCAGGAAGACATTGCCTTGCGCGTCGACAACCAGGTCACCCACGAATTCAAAGCCGCCCCACATCTTGAGGCTGATCTTGTCACCCACCGCGATCTCATAGGACGGGTTGAACCCAATGAAGGACTGGTTGGCGAACTGGCCGCCGAAAATCCAGTTACCGAAAGCCCGCTGGTGGTCGATGACCTCGTTGGTGCTCCTGTTCACCGGCTCTGCGCTCTGGGCAACCGGCGGCACGGTCTGCGCCAGTGCTGCGTTTGAGGCTCCCAGGACGACCAGGGCCACTAGCCCTGCTTTCAGGGCTTCGAGAGGCTTTTTCGTCAAAGCATTAAACATCACGGTGCTCCCGAATGGTTGCGAGTGTCATGGTAACAATCCCGTAGGCGAGGCTCAAGAATACAAACAAGCTGACAAGGTTGTAGAGCTTGCGCGGCTCAATGGCTTTGTCAGGCCTGGCTGGCGCCTCAACCACCACCAGATGCTTCAACTTATGATAGCTTTCAACCTTTGCCTGCTCAAGGCTAGTCAAAGAGGTCTGATAAAGTTCCGCCGTGAACGCAAAAGTCTGCTTCAGCACCTCATATTCCGCATTTATTTCATTGATCGAATTAGTGTCCTGTGCCGCCAGTTTACCCTCTTCTTCCGCAAGCTGCGCTTCGACACTGGCGATACGGTTATTGACGGTTACAATTTGGGGCGCCCCTTCATTCAGATAGGCCTGAAGAGTTTTCTTCTCGGTGCGCAGCTGTACCAGCTCTGTTTCCAGGGAATTCATAACTTCCTGCAGGGCCGCGCCCTTCGCTTCAGGCGACAATAGACCGTTTTCATTCTGGAAGGCGATCAGTGCCTGACGGGCCGTTTCCATTCGCTTTTTATTCTGGGCCAGCTGGCCTTCAATGAATGAAATTTCCTGTTCGGCAATTTTCTGGCCAACCCCGTTCAGGTAGCGCTCCGCCTCTACGAGTACCGCAGCCACAAGCTGCTGTGAAAATTCAGCCGTGAAGGCTTCCCCCCGCACCGTAAGGATGGACGATTCCGGGTCGATATGCACATGCACCCGCTTCCGGAAATAGCTCAGGAAGTCCTCGGCGCCCGGGTTTGTCCCCATGCGGGAGACAAAATCCCATTGATCATCGGAGAAATGACTGCTGAGGTTCAGTTTTTCCTCAAGAACCTGTGCCATGTCGTTGGACACGATATAGGTCCGCAACAACAAGGCGTCCTGTGTCTGCCCCCCCACACCGGTGATCATACCCAGGTTTGGCAGCACCATGGAGGAAGACTGCGTGGACTTGACATAAATCTGGGCATGCGTGACATAGCGGTCCGACGCGATCAATCCGTAATAGATCGCTGCAATCAGGGTCAGCACGAGCACCCAGCGATAGCTGGTAAAGTTCATAGTGTTGGACCGAACGTCTATTAACCGTCCGCCAACATCCTTCGGCCGCGTCTTCAGCATTGCCATGCCATGCTGCTCCTGACCGTGAACAACCGCTTTTCTCAGTTTCTGTAAAGTGTCTTTCATGACGCCTCTATTATGCCAGAAAGGCTATAAGTTCTGGTACCGATAGATAGCTCGGTCCACACTCTCGTAAAATTCTGCTCTACCGTATGCAAGTAAAATAGCTGCATTACAATGTCTGCGAATGGTTCCCATCTGGTGAGAAACAAGAATGATGTTCGAATTTTCCCGTTTGCCACTGATCGCATCTTGGCATTTCTTGCGAAAACTTGTATCTCCCACCGACATGATCTCGTCCATCAGATAGGTATCGAAATCAAACCCCATGGAAACCGCAAAAGAGAACTTTGCTTTCATCCCTGATGAGTAGCTGCCAACCGGCAGTTCGAAGCTGTCACCAAGTTCCGAAAACTCCTTGACGAATTCTTCTACTTCCTTGGTATCCCGAATACCATGGATACGACAAACGAACCGAACATTCTCCCGCCCTGACATCAATCTCTGGAACCCGCTCGACAAAGCGAGCGGCCAGGAAATGAAACGGTCGGATTTAATCTCTCCACCCGATGGGAAATCAATGCCGCCGATCAAACGAAGCAACGTCGACTTGCCCGCGCCATTAATGCCCAAAATGGCAATATCACGATCGTCTGGGATCGTGATGTTAAGGTTTTGAAAGACATATTTGGGGCCGAACCGTGTGGGATAATATTTGGATACATTCTTTAGATGGATCATGAAGCAAGAATCCTTTGCCACATCAGTCGGTAGCTTGCGATGGCCAGACCCAGGGTCACGATCATCCACACAAACAGATAGTTCTCATCCGCTACCGGGCTTACATAGTTGGTAAACCACGCCTCGCGTACCAGTTCCATTGCATGCACCAGCGGATTGATCGCCAGGGCGTCCTGCATCGGCTTGGGCACCAGTGTCATAGGGAAAAAGACAGCGGAAAGAAACAAAAGCGGCATCGTAGCCAAGTTGATCACTTTTTCGATCTCGCGGGCGAATTGCGAAACAAGGCAGGCCAAAAGCCCGAAACCACCGGCGAACAACCACAGCATTATGCAGTACCAGAGAAGTCGCAGCGGGTCCCTGGGAACCGGGTCAAACCCCGCCCAGATCAGGATCAACCCCAACAACACCCCCACAACAATAAACAGTCCCCCTTCGATGACCATCCGCGCAAGGAAGATGTCGAATAGACGTACCTGACGAAATCCCGTTAGCCCGGCACTGCCGGCAACAACGCCGGAGGCTTTTTTCATGGTGCTGTTCCAGAGAAGCCGGAAAGGCAGAAAGGCCGCAAATACAAAGACCGGAGGCTCCACAAAACCGAACTCGCCGCGGCCACGCAAGCCGAAGATCACGATATACATGCTCATCATGATTAGCGGTTCAAGAACCAGCCAAACATTGCCGAATGTGTAGGAGCTGAACCTCGCGTTCATCTCCCGCACGAAAATGGCAAAGATAACATCCTTCTGGATGGAAAATGCGGAACGGGCCTTCATGCGCCGGCTCTATCTCCTGTGGAACGCCCGATGGCAGCAACGGCCCTTTAGGCGTCTTCGTGTTTATAGACCCCCGCATAACGCCCTTCACTATCTACAGCAACAAGGAACTTGACCTCGTCGCCGCGCATCATGCTCTCAGCTTCATCCACAATCACATCCTTGCGGATGATGGAGAACTCCTTGCTCATGCACTGGTGGGCGGACACTTCGCGCACCCGGCGGGTTACCCGAAGGGCAACGCCAAGCTGCCCTTTGGTTACAACGCCGATCGGCTTTTTGTCTTCGTCCACCACCACGGCGACGCCGGCTGCACCGCCGGCCATTTCAGCCGCCAGTTCCAGAAGCACCATATTGGGCGTTACCACCGGCACGCTGGATGTGAGCATCAGGTCCGATACTTTCATCAACAGGCGGCGGCCAAGCGACCCACCGGGATGATAGCGCGCGAAATCGCGGGCATGGAAGTTGCGGAGCGTCATCAGCGAGATGGCGAGCGCGTCTCCCATCGCCACAGTGACAACGATCGACGTGGTCGGCACCAGGTTGTTGGGGCAAACCTCTTCGGCGATCGGAATTTCAAGAACTACATCGGCCGCGCGGCCAAGGGTCGAGGATTTCGCGCCGGTGATGGCGATGATCTTGTTACCGAAAGACTTCAGCGATGGCAAAAGCTGCACAATCTCCTGCGTTTCACCGGAATAGGAAATAAGCAAGAGCGTATCGCCCGGCGTCACCATACCAAGGTCGCCATGGGACGCTTCAGCGGGATGCAGGAAGAAGGACGGCGTGCCGGTGGAGGCCAGCGTTGCCGAAATCTTGCGTGCCACGTGGCCCGATTTGCCCATACCTATGACAATCAGGTGCCCACGGGTCTGAAGCGCAATTCGGATGGCTTCAGCATAGGCATCATGGTCATAGGTTTGGGAAAGTCGCTCCAGCGCCTGCCCCTGCTTGAGGAAGCTGCTGCCAATATTCTCTAAAGTATCGCTTAGGTCGGCCTTCACGCTGTTCGGAAGGTCTAGGATATTCTCGCGAGCTGCCTGCTCGTCCGCCGTGCTTTTCATATAGTATCCCCAAAGCTACGTCGTTGTTATTATGTGAACCACCTGCACCAGGCCCCTGTACTAAAGACCGAATTATGGCTTTTTTGGTGCAACCATGTTCGCATTCACAAAAAATCGCGGCAAGCTAGCACATGCGCTAGCGCTTCTCAACAAACCCGTAACATTTGAAGCATGCCCCCGCAGTCAGTGCATGCCGCACTAAACTTGCCAAAAACAGGCGGGCCTGCCAGCCCAGGTTTTCAGCATCATACATGAATTTACGTCAACAACCGGATTATCCTTCGTCAAAGTATCTTCATGATTAGTCTGCCTTTTTCCGTTCGTCAAATTTGTTAACAAATTATTATCTGTTTTTATGGACTTCGGAATGGAAAAACACAGGCATCCGATAGCGGCCCAAAGATGAACCTTTGCTTAATAGACGTCGTCGATCTCGACCAACCTCACCTCTAGGGCGATTTTTTTCGCCTAAAAAGCAATTGAATGCCATAAGGGCATTTGCTAACTGACAAGTCTGTTTCCCTGAAAGGAATGCCAAATCGGCCCTGACATGGCGACAGACCGGGCACCGCGATTGGGCGCACAAGCAGGCGGAAAACACCATGGAAAATGGCTTACCGGCCACCGTTACCGACGACCCTGCCCAATCGGCGACGCTGCCGCTTGCAGGACGATCCATCCTGTTTCTGCAAGGCCTTGCCACCCCGTTCTTCGCCACGCTGTCGGCCAGGCTCGCGCGTGACGGCGCCGAAGTGCACCGGGTTCATTTCTGCGGCGGGGACTGGGTGTTCAGGGGCAAGCCCGAGGCGGGGATCACGCATCACCCCTATGCCGGCACACTTGAAGGCCTGCCCGAATGGTATGACGCGCTGATCACCAAACACTCTATCGACACAGTGGTGATGCTGGGTGATTGCCGCCCTGTTCATGAATGCGCGCGGCAGATCGCAAACAATCGCGGGATCAACCTCTATGCCTTTGACGAAGGCTATATCCGCCCAGGCTTCATCACCATGGAAGCCGGCGGCACCAATGGATATTCGCGCATGCCGAAGGACCCGGCCGTGATCTCGGCCCTAGCAGCAGACGCGCCCGCGCTTGCGGCCTACTCGCCGATCAAGACCAACATGGGCCGCAGGGCGCGCATGGACCTGCAGGCGCACGCTGCCAATATTCTTTACTATAGCCGCTTCCCGTACTACCACGGTCACCGGCCCGCATCCATCTGGCAAGAAGCCGGCGGCTGGATAAAGCGCGGCGCCCGGGCGCTAATGCACGGCCGCAAAAACAAGGCGGCCATCGCCCACATTGAAGCGGCAGCGACGCCCTATTTCCTGGTGCCGCTGCAGCTCAATAGTGATTATCAGATTCGCGTCCATTCAGACTATAGTGGCATGCCCGCCTTCATTGGTGAGGTCATGCATTCATTTGCCGCGAACGCGCCAGAAGGCTGCCAGCTATTCTTCAAAAACCATCCGCTGGATAACGGCATCATCAACTACCGCAACATCATTGCGGCGGAGGCCGCCGCGCTTGGCATATCTGACCGGGCGAACTTCGCTGCAGGCGGAAACCTGGACCGTATCATCGGGGGCGCCGACGGCGTGGTGCTGGTGAATAGCACGGTCGGCTTTGCAACCCTCCGCCTTGGCAGACCGCTGAAGGCGCTTGGCACTGCGGTTTATGATATACTTGGGCTGACGGATGACCAGCCGCTCGCAGACTTCTGGCAAAATCCCACAGCGCCCCAACAAAGGCTTGCAGAGGAATTCCTCACCGTTGTAGAGACATATACGCAAGTCAGGGGGGATCTTTTCTCGGACAGCGGTATCGAACGCGCAAGCCTGGAGGCCGCCCGTGTGATCGCTGGAAACCTGCCCCGCCTGCCAGCAGCCTGACGGGCCTTGGCCCGCGGGCCTACTCAAACAACGGATGACCGGCGCCTTTGGCTATGTTCCTGATACCCGCTACCCTCGTGCTTCTGCCCTTCCTGCTGGAAGCGATGGTGACGATTGGGTTCACGCGGCCCAAGGCATCGCGCCACTGGCTTTTCTACGCGCTCACACCTGTTGTCTCCGTGCTTGTATACCTCAGCTGGGCAGCGCTTCTGGGGCATCCCTATATCGCGCTGGGTTTCTGGTTCCTGGTCTATGGCGGCTTCACCATTGTCTCCAATGTGAAGAACAAGGTGCTGGGCGAACCCCTTAACGCGCCGGACCTTGAAACTGTGCGCCACCTGTTCATCTACCCGGAATTCTATGTCGCCTATGTTGGCGCCTCTCGGCTGACGGTGGTGGTAGCTGTGTTCCTGTCGGGCCTGGTGGCCGGCCTTGTACTTGAGACATCTTTCGCCAGCCAGCAAAGCCTGCTGCCCGCGCCCGCAGCCTGGGCCTTGGGGCTTGTGGTGTGGGTGTTGTTCCTGTGGTTCCTGGCGCATGCCGCAGCAACCGTTTTCACGCAAGCGCGCGCGCGCAAGCTGGGTATGCAGTTTGACACCAACGCAGACACCGCCCGCTTCGGCCTGTTCCCGCTGATGCCGCTTTATGCGGTGCTGCTGATGGACAAGGCGGAAAACCCGGCACTCAAGGAAAAACGCCCCGCGCTGAAGGCGCCAGCCGTGAAGCCGGACCTGATCGCCATCCAGGCGGAAAGCTATTTCGATATCGACCGCCTTTACCGCACGCTTGAAGGCCACCACAATCATGTGTGGGAACCGCTCGCGGCGCTTAGGGACGCGGGCGTGGCCAGCGGCACACTTGAAGTGCCTGCCTGGGGTGCCTCAACCATGCAAAGCGAGTTTGCCTTCCTCACAGGCACGCGAAATGAAGACCTGGGGATCGACTGCATCAACCCCTACCAGCGCGCGGCCTACACGGGCATGGAAACGCTGGCGACGCGGCTGAAGGCGCAGGGGTACCGCACGCTTTGCATCCATCCGGCCAAGAAGGAATTCTTCCGCCGCAACACAGTGATCCCCAAGCTGGGGTTCGATGATTTCATCGGCCTTGAGGCGTTTGAGGACGCCGAGCGCTTCGGCCTGTATGTTTCAGACAAGGCTCTGGGCGACGTGATCGAACAGACAGTCGCGGACCATAAAGCGGCTAGTGACCTGCCGCTGTTCCTGTTCGTGATTTCGATCGAAAGCCACGGGCCGTGGCAGCCAGGCCGCCTTGAAGGATGGCTGGATGAAGCGGAAGCGCAGGAAGCCGACCCCACGAAGGACCGGCCGTTTGCACTGTACCGCCAGCATATGGACCATCTGCTTGCGCTTTTTGACAGGCTTGGCCCGGCCGCGAAAGCCACGCTAGACCGCCCGCGCACCATGGCCTTCTACGGCGATCACCTGCCCGCCTTCCATGAGCTGTTCAGCACGAACGGCATTGAAGGCAAGGCGGTTGACTATCTGCTGTGGTCAAGCGAAGGCCCGCTCACGGGCGCGGATGGCAAACGGGTGGAAAACCTGGGCGATGACATGCTCAAAGCAGCAGGCTTTACGGAAGCCCCTTCATCAGGCGAATAATTGACGCCCGCGCGCGCTGCGCCTCAGGCATATTCACCAGTGGCCAGCAATGGAACATCCCTGGCTCCTGATGGTAGCTCATGGTCTGCCCGGCTTCCATAAGCCGGTCAGCGAAACGCTTGCAATCTGGCATCAGAATGTCCCGCGTGCCGATGAAAATATGGCAGGGCGGCAGCCCCTCCACGGGTCCAAGCGCGGGGCTGACGCGTGGGTCGGCAGTATCCACCCCGTTCGCATACATACGCCCGGCTTCCTGCAGGCCGCCGATCGATAGCCATGGGTCTGTAGGTTCGATCAGTTCGGTCTCTGGCCTGTCGAGCGCCACATCAAGCCACGGCGAGATCAGGAACAGGTTTTCCGGCAGACGCGCGCCATCCGATACCAGCTTTTGCGCCAGCGCAAGGCCAAGCCCGCCACCTGCGCTGTCACCCATCACCTGGATCGGTGCGTCGCCGACACGGGCCTCAAACACTTTCCAGGCCGCCTCGGTGAAGCTGAGCGCCGCCAGCATGTCATGCTCGGGCGCCAGCGGGTAGATGGGCACCAT
>JBNKYQ010000019.1:0-19498 GCA_050300975.1 Kordiimonas sp. | reverse complement strand
CGCCTTCAGCACAAGAGGTCTTGTATTAGAATCAGAATTCTAATTCTAATACAAGAAAAAAATATAGGCGGCACAGCAGGATATCCGTGAGCGGCTGTTGTCATCCGTCACAATTCGCAGGATTTTCTGCCACAGTTTCAGGACATTTCATAAAGTGGGTAATTTTAGAAAAGAAACGCCCCATTCTGACACAGGTCAAAATGGGGCTGATTTTTACGATTATTGCGCAATCGGGAGATTAAACTTCACCAACCAATACAAGCTCCACTAAGCAAATGCTTCTTCAAACAAGCGCAAAACCGGGCCGCAACTGCTTAGGCGCTGAAAAAACTGTGGCGGTTGAAGTCTTTCATGGTGCTTTCGCATATCTTCCAAACGCACCTCCCCACGAAGCTGCATCACCTCACTGAATACAATCGCATACCCAATAAGCCCGGCTATGTTCTACTTTTGACGCAAAGCAGTCCTACACCTTAAAGCGCGCCACCATGAAGCCCGCGACGGCCAGCGGCACAGCGAACAACAGGAAGAGCGCATACATGCCCCATCCGTTTGACGCCAGAAGGCCCGCAACAACCGGGGAGACGATAGCACCAACGCGCCCGAGCCCCGCGCCCCAACCGATGCCCGTTGCGCGCACCGTGGTGGGGTAGATGCGGGCCGCCAGCGCATAAAGCGCGGTGAAAGCGCCCTGCAAGAGGAACCCGATGACAAAGATCAGGATATTGAGTTCCAATAGCCCCGTCGGCCGCCAGTACCAGACGCCAGCGAGAACGACGGCGGAGCCCAGGAAGAACCAGGCAATGGGTTTCGCCAGAGACTTGCCGGTCACCATCAGGCCAATCGCAATGATGCCGACAACAGCGCCAAAATTGAAATAGGTGAGCGCTGTAATACCTTCCGCGCGCTCGAAACCGCTGTCGACAAACAGCGTCGGCGTCCAGGACAAGAGGAAATAGAGCGTCAGGAACCCCATGAAATAGGTGGTCCAGAGCGCCAGCGTGTCTCGCATGAATTTGGGGCCCAGCAAGCTTTTGACGCTTGCCGCCTTCAGATTGTCCTGTCCTGTCGCAACAGGCAGGCTTTCAATGCTTTCGCGCTTGATGCGGGCCAATATCCGATTGATATGGGCAATATCATCATCCGACCGATCTTCTTTTGACGCCAGATAATCAACCGATTCCGGCATGAGAAACAGAATAAACAGGCCCATCAAAAGGGTGGCGATGCCGCCATAGATGAACAGCATTTCCCAGCCTTGGGCTGGCACAACCACATTGGCCACCGGCCCCACCACCATGGCGCCGAAGGGGTAGCCCATGATTGCCATCGTCACCGCCAGGTTCCGGAAACGTTCGGGCATGAATTCAGACGCGATTGTCGCGGCGCTGGCGAAAATAACACCAACGCCCAGCCCCGCGATGAAACGGATTGCAACAAGAAGTGGGATTGATTTGGGGATCAGCCCAGTAATGATCATGGAGACGCCGATAGAAACCGTCGCCGACAGGATCACCCGCCTGCGGCCATATTTATCCGCGAAGGGCGCCAGGAAGGCCGCGCCAACCGCCATGCCCACCAGCGCCGCTGAGAATATCGGCCCGAGCTCCGCCCGGCTAACGCCCCAATCCTTGCTGAGCGACGGCGCGGCGACCGACATGGCAATCACATCAAACCCATCAACGAGGCTAAGCAGAAACCCAATCAAGGTGACGAGCACCATAACGGGCGTCACCGGCCCCTTGTCGATCCTTTGCCTGATAATGGCACTATGCATGGCAGCGTCCCTCTTTCTTACACAACATCAAACAGTTTACTAAAAAGAGCCGGCCAGCAAGGGAGAGCTGGCCAGCTGTAAGTTCAGGTTCCCTGAATTCTAGAACTCGTAACTGAAGTTGAGGAACCATTGACGGGGGCGTGCGTACGCAATTTCCGCATAGCCTGTCCCCGTCGTAAGGGACGAGTTACCGGCTACTGGATACAGCTCGTCGGTCAGGTTATTGACCCCAAACACCACTTTCCAGTCACCATCATCCGGGCTGAGGGCCACAAGCGCATCTACTGTGGTCACACTGTCAAGCTGCGCGATTTGCACCGTGTTGGCCGTATCGAAGAAGGTTTCGTCACGGTAGGAAATATCCACCCGCGGCTGGACTTCATAGGACCCGATGTTGAACGTGTACCCGATGCCGATATTGGCCTGGATTTCAGGCGTGTATGGCAGGGTATTGTCCGTCGAGATCGGCGTGGACACGCCGAAAGCTGACAGATCCACAACCGTGTCGATACTGTCATCCAGATAGCCAAGGCCTGCCTCGATGAGCCAGGCGTCTGTTGGCACCCATGTCAGCTCAAGTTCAAACCCGTTGATCGACGCCTTGCCGGCATTCAAGAGGTAAGGCGCAGGGCCTGCCCTGAAGATGAACTGCAGGTCGGTATAGTCGGTGAAGAAGGCAGCACCATTGATGCGCAGCGAGTTGTTCGCAAGGTCAGACTTGAAACCGAACTCGATTGTCTTGGCACGCTCTTCATCGAACTCGTGGAAATTCTCAAGCGCGGTTTCCGACTGCGGCACGTTGAACGCACTGTTCCAGCCGCCGCCCTTGAAGCCTTCCGAATAGCTTGCATACACCATGAAGTCATCGGTGAAGGCATAGTTCACGCTGCCAGAGAAAGTCGTGGCGCTATATGTCTTCTCATAGAGCTTCACTTCAAGGTATTTCGCATCCGGGTTCGCATAGTCGAACTGATCCGGGATCGAGCCCTTGTTCTCCTCGGTGTAGCGAATGCCGCCCGTCAGGCTCAGCTTGTCGGTCAGGTCATAGGTCCACTGGGTGAAGGCCGCCCAGTTGTCATTCTTGACCGTGTTGTTGTCACTGTCGAGCGACGCCCGGTTGCCAAGCGATACGGTCAGGATATCAACCACTTCTTCATCATAGTAGAAGAGGCCAACCACGCCCTTGAGGGCATCACTTTGATAAAGCGCCTGCAGTTCCTGGGAGAACTGCTTCCCGCGGCTATCGTAATCCGTGTGAAGGATCGTGAACGGCGTATTGTCGCCGTCGCGCTTGCCGGTCCAGTCATTCTCGCGGTAGGAGGTGATGGACTTGAGCGACAGCGCATCGGAGAGGTCATAGTCGATGTGCATCGATATACCCCAGTTGTCCATCGTGCTGCCCACAGGGCCTGTGCCATTGTTGGCGAACGGCCCGGCCGCCCACTGGTTGTTCACACAGCGCGGGTCGTTATTTTCGCCCGTATAGCCAACAGGTGGCCCCGGGTTGATAGGCGTATCCACGCCCGACGAATGAAACTCGCCTGGAATGAAACGGGTTGGGCCACCCCCTGGCGGGATATAGTAGGCGTCTGGGCACCCTGCGGCCACCGACTGGATCGCACCAAAGTGCGCAGCGCTGGCCGGGTTATCCGGGTCTGTGTTGTTGCCGTATGCGGCGAACACGAGCGGCGCGCCATTTTCGTCCGTTGTCGTGTAATCGGCCGCCAGCTTGATGGTCAGGTCCTCTGACGCATCAAAGACGATCTTGCCGGTGAAGGTGGTGTTGTTCGTGTCACCCAAGTCCAGGCCGTCATAAAGGCGGGTCACATACCCATCCTGAACCTTCTTGCCGAACGTGAAGCGCGACTTGACCGTATCGGAAAGCGGCACATCCACGGCTGCAAACACCTGACGCAGCTTGTCGCTGCCAACCTCGGCCTTTACCTTACCGCCGAACTCATCTCCCGGCTCGGCTGTAGACAACAGAACAGCGCCACCAATGGTGTTCCGCCCAAACAGCGTGCCCTGCGGCCCGCGCAGCACCTGGACGCCCGCGATGTCACGAAATTCCATGTTGCCGCCTACAGACTGACCCATATAAACATCGTCGATATAAAGGCCAACGCCAGGGTCAGTGTTCGGGCGTGGGTCGACCTGACCGATACCCCGGATAAACACCTGCGAGCTGTTGTTGTTGCCCGCAAGCGGCGCGTTGTTCGTGAACTCAAGGTTCGGCGTCACCTTGCCGATATCAATCGTACGGTTGATCTGGCGACGCTCCAGGCCCGCGCCGGTAAATGCAGTCACCGAAACCGGTACGCTCTGCATGTTTTCCGTTACTTTCCGGGCCGTGACCTGGATTTCCTCCAGGCCGGTATGTGTTGCGTTTCCATCTTCCTGCTGGTCCTGCGCCTGAACGGCCCAGTGACCAAAGGACGACAAGCTAAGTGACGTCCCCAATAACAAGAGAGCTTTCATGTGCTTCCCTCCGCTTCCCTGTAAAAAAGCCATGATCCATCCACATGGCGAACCGCACCTTCCACATGCGGCTTCAGCCAAAACTCACACCAACACGCGATACAGGCAATGGACGGAGCAATCTCAAAATTGCACTTTTCAGGCTTTCTGCATTAGGAATTAGAGAATCGTAATAGCTTGTTAAATAAAGCTATAGGCCAAACCCAAGAGGACAGTATATACTGAGGCCGACATACCCATGAGGTAACATTGTATATTTCCGTCAGGACCATATGAAAGAAGAGCATCCCATACTGAATTTTGCCTCCGCGCCATACGGCATCGAGGAGAGCTGGGATATCCCGGAACCGCTGCACCACGAGCCCTTGATCGACACCAGCAGCGCCTATGGCTGGGATATCGCCCCGCACCGCCACGACAGCCTGTTCCAGCTCTTCTTCCTCACCAAGGGCGGCGCACAGGTAACGCTCGACGGGAAAGTGGAATGCCACAGGGCCCCGGCACTGGTATTCGTGCCGCCCCTGACCGTGCATGGCTTCAGTTACCAGACGGGGTCTGACGGGCACGTCCTGACGATTCTCGAAAGCGCTTTTGCCGATATCCTGCCGCAGACCAGCGGCCTGCTCGCCAAATTGAAATCGCCTTTCATTCTGTCCGCAAAGCCGGAGTCACAGGAACATCAAGACCTGCTGTCCGCCTTCTCAAAGCTGGCAGAAGAATTTCATGGTGCCTCCGAAGGGCGCCTGCAGATGCTGTATTGTCATACCGCAGACATATTGATCCAGGCAGCCCGCAGACGAAGGGGTCACCAAGGTTCAGCCAATGCCCCTGATAACAGGGATCACCAGCTCGCCAGGAAATTCACGGAATTGATCGACAAGCATTTCCAGGAGCACCGGGGCAATGATTTTTATGCCTCCAACCTTGGCCTGTCGGAAACAAAACTGACACGCATGTCGAATGCGGTCCTTGGCATGTCGCCACAGAAAGCCCTCACAAGCCGCCTGATGCTGGAGGCCAAAAGGAACCTCCTTTATACCAACCTGAGCTGCGCCCAGATCGCCTTCAAGCTGGGCTTTGAAGACCCAGCCTATTTCAACCGCTTCTTCAAGAAGCACACGAAAAAAACACCGCTTCAGTTCCGGAAAACGTCTGTCGCAGACGCCTGACGCTGTAGAACAGCCCGTCGCTACCAGCCTGAAAAGTGCAATTTTTTGCCGCTTGCGCACATTGCGCGCCGACCCTTCATGCAACAAATTACCAGAAACACAATGATGTCGAGCACTGTCGGACATTCAGGCCCTCAGTCTGCAAGACCGAATAATGCAAGAAAGAAGGAACCGCAGAATGGCCAGAATTATCGGCGGATTGGGGTCATCCCACACACCTACCATCGGCTTCGCACACGACGCCAACAAACAATCCGATCCTGTTTGGGCACCGATTTTCGAGGCCTTCAAAGATATGAAAAGCTGGCTGGAGGAAAAGCAGCCAGACGTGATTTTCATCATCTATAACGACCATATCACCTCCTTCTTTTTCGATCACTACTCCCCCTTCAGCCTTGGGTTCGATGAAGAATTCCAATGCGCGGACGAAGGCGGCGGCGCGCGCGACATGCCTCCCCTCAAGGGCCACCCTAAGCTGGCGCAGCACATTGGCGAACACATGATGGCGGCTGAGTTTGACCTGTCCTTCTTCCAGCGCCGCCCGCTGGATCATGGGTGCTTTTCACCCATGAGCGTCCTCTTTGACCCCGCAAAAGGCTGGCCGGTCCAGATTGTCCCCCTGAATGTCGGGGTTTTGCAAAACCCCGTCCCCACGCCCCGGCGCTGCTGGAAATTCGGGCAGGAACTCAGGAAGGCGATCGAGAGCTACCCGGAAGATATTTCGGTCGCCATCCTCGCCACAGGCGGCCTGTCCCACCAGGTGCACGGCGAACGAAACGGTTTTCTCGATGAAGAATGGGACCAGCAGTTCCTGGACCTGATCACGAACGACCCCGAGGAGATCGCCAGTATGAGCCAGGCGGAACTGGCTTACCGTGGTGGCTGGGAAGGGTCTGAGGTTGCCATGTGGCTGATCATGCGCGGGGCGCTTTCTGCGAACGTCAAGAAGCTCTCCAGCTCCTATTGCGCGCCTTCGATGACGGGTATCGCAACCCTGTTGCTGGAGAATTACACCGCACCGGCGCGCACACCGATGCCTGATAAGTTGCCGGAACTGGCACCGCCGCTGTCCTATCCCTTTGACCTTGCGGTCAGCGTGGCCAACTTTGAACTGAACAAATTCTTCAACGACATGATCATGCCTGCCCACCGCGCGCTTTTCCTGAAAGATGAAGAGGCAAGCCTGGCCGCAAGCCAGTTGACGGATGAGCAGAAAGACCTGATCCGCCGGCGCGACTGGCGTGGCCTTCTACAGGCTGGCGCCATTTTCTTCGGGCTGGAGAAATTCGCAGCCGTTCTCGGCCAACCCAACAATGTGGTATATGCTGCCATGAAGGGCATGTCTGTCGAAGACTTTCAGGCAACCCGAAACGCCCCCGGCGCAGTGTATGGCGTTGGCTCCAGTTTACGCGCAAACAGCTGACGGAAACGCCACATGACCGCCCACGCCGAGACCCTGACCGCCACGGATGGCCACAGCTTTGATATCCTGAGGGCACAGCCAGCCGCCGATAAAGCCGTGGGCGGTTTGATCATATTGCAGGAAATCTTCGGGCTGACGCCCTACCTGACGGGCGTTTGCGACTATTGGGCGACCCACGGCTTCGAGGTGATCGCCCCGGCCCTGTTCGACAGGGTAACCCAAAAAACGGTTGTTCCCTATAACCAACCGGTGGTCGGCAGAGGACTGGCAGATCAATGCGCCCTGGACACAACCATGCTGGACATTAGCGCCTGCCTTGAAGACCTGCGCAGGCGACATACCGCTGTGACGGCGCTGGGTTTCTGCTGGGGTGGCGGCCTTGCCTATGAGGCAGCAAGCCGCCTGCCCTTGAGCGCAGCGGTCTGCGTGTACCCAACCCGTATGGCCGCCTACATCGATCACACACCGAAATGCCCCGTCCAATTCCATTTCGGCCTGCACGACGATCATGTCCCACCCCTGATGAGGGCCAGAATTGCAGCCACAAACCCAAACGGCAAAATCCACCTCTATAATGCCGGCCATGCCTTTGACAGGGTACCAGCAGAAGCGGCAAGCAATGCCCCAAGCCAGGAACTCAGACAAAATATCTTCGAATTCCTACCCCGCGACACCGCCTGAAAATCCTAATTGGGCCCCAATGCCGGATCGGAATTTTAGTCCGCTTCTGACGAGAAGCGGACAATCCGAAACTATTGGGTGCACCTGTCTTTCATTAAGGACGAGACAGAGTCTTGTCTTGAGGCATATGACATTTCTGGGCAAGATCCGCTCGAGACTCGTGAACTTGCTGCGAATTAAACCGTTTGAAATTGCAGCAGCATGAGTCCTGCGTGTTGTGACGGACGACAACAGTTTCAGGACATTTCAAAAATGGTCTGGACCTCGGCGATGCCGATAGATTGATAACTCAACCTGTCCATACAGAGCCCGGCATGTGACGCTTGCTTCCGCCCGCCCGGCTCGGTCGCTACCAAACATCTTCCAGCAACTGAGCACCGCGGGCGTCCGGCTTATGCATCCTGATGACTTTTGGCGGTGTCAGGCGGCCTCCCCGGCACCGGGCATGGCTTCGGCGTCCAGCCGCGCCAGGAAACGGGCGGCGCAATCCAGATAGTCTGCCTGCCTGTCCGCGTTCATGCGGCTCCACGTGGCGTAAGGGTTCCTGAGCCGCGGATTCTTTGCCAGCACCTCCCGGTTACGGTGCAGAAAATCCCAGTAGAGTGCGTTGAAAGGGCACGCATCCCCGCCCGTTTTCACGTCAGCACGGTACCGGCAGCCTTCGCAGTAATCCGACATACGGTTGATATAGTTGGCGCTGGCGGCATAGGGCTTTGACGCCATAATGCCCCCGTCGGCAAACTGGCTCATGCCGATGGTGTTGGGCATTTCCACCCACTCAAACGCGTCGATATAAACCGCCAGGTACCATTGATGCACTTCGCGCGGGTCCACGCCCGCGAGCAATGCGAAGTTGCCGGTGATCATCAGCCGCTGGATATGGTGGGCGTACGCGTGTTCAAGCGTCTGCCCGATGACATCCTTCAGGCAGGCCATGTCCGTATCTGCTGTCCAGTAGAAGCCCGGCAGCTTGCGCGTGGTCTTCAGGGCGTTCATGTCCCCGTATTCCGGCATTTTCAGCCAATAGATACCGCGCACATATTCGCGCCAGCCAATGATCTGGCGAATGAAGCCTTCGGCGGCATTCAGGGGCGCGCGGCCCTGCAGATAAGCTTCCTCAGCACGGCGGCAGACCTCCATCGGGTCCAACAGCCCCACATTGATGTAGGGCGACAATATAGAATGATAGAGATGCGGCTGGCCCTTCAGCATGGCGTCCTGATAATCGCCAAAAGACGGCAGCGCGTGATTGATGAAATGATCCAGACAGGCCTCGGCGCCCGCCCGTGTGACCGCATAACCAAAACCCGCGAGCGTGCCGAAATGGCCAGGGAAACGCTGGTCGACCATCTCGATCACGTCGCGGGTCATGGCATCCGGACGGAAGCGCTTGGGCGCAGGCATAAAAAAGTCATCCTGCGCGGGTTTGCGGTTTTCCGCATCATAGTTCCAGCGCCCGCCTTCCGGCTTGTCACCGCACATCAGCAGCCCCGTCTGGCGCCGCATCTCGCGGTAAAAATACTCCATCCTCAACTCGCGCCGCCCATCCGCCCAGCGGGCGAAGGCGTCGCGGCTACACAGGAAACGGTCATCGTCCAAGATATCCACCGGGATACCCAGGCTGTCCTGAAGCACCTTGACCATCTCAAGCACGCGCCATTCGCCGGGTTCCACAAACACCAGCCTTTCCGGCCTGTGCTGTTCTACCGCCCGCTTGATCTCGCCCTCAAAACTGCCGCTGTTGCCCGCGTCGTCCATGGCCACATAATCGGTGGCCCAGCCAGCGGACTTGAGCTCATCACGGAAATGGCGCATGGCGGAAAACAGAAAAGCCAGCTTCTTCTTGTGGTGGTTCACTGTGGCTGCCTCGTGCGCCACCTCCATCATCAGCACGCCGTCCTGGCGCGCGTCTGCCTGCGCGAGGGACGCCAGGTCAGGGCTCAGCTGATCGCCAAAAATAACAAGTAGGTGCCGCATGGGGTTCCCTGTGTTGCTCGACGGGAATCTATACGGCGCGGCCCCGGGATCAGATCGCGCGCTGGTGGCCTTAACTGTTCACAAATGCTGACCGCAGGTGTCAGCCAGCTTTTACGCAGAGTATGGCATTCCCGCCCCCTCTGTGAGTATTCAAAGTTAGTGGAAGGAGCCGGATGCGACTGGAAGCGGCTTGCTTGGCTGGATGAAGTTGAGCTTCACGATCTGTCCCCTTTTTTGACCAGGAAACCGTCATTCCACCCCCATCGACTGAGTGTACTTTCTGGCCCGAAGCTGGCACTGAACCCACCCTGCGCTCTCTGATTTCCGCTTCCCAGAGGTCAATCGGGTCGTCGTCTTAGGTCTTCTGTTGGTCGCACTATTATAGACATAAGTTATAATTTTGATGACATAGCCAGACATTGGGTGCTGCGCCAACCGGTCCAGCGACCGGGGAAAGCATTTCTTAATTCAATAGGTTCTAATGGCACCCGTGAACGACACATCATCTGGCACAATCCCCAGTCGTCAGCTCATTTTCGGTGCCAGCACCGGCCTGCTTGGATGGGCCATCGCTGGCACGGCTATGGCGACAGAGGCGACAGAGGCTGCGTGGGACCGCCTTGACGAGATCAGCGTTACCGCAGCGCGCGCGAAGGACCGGGTGCTCCAGCCTGCCCAGATCCTGACGGAAGAGGCGATCGAGCGCCGCCAGCCTACCGATTTCACAGAAGTGTTCCGCGCCGTCATGGGCGTTGGTATCCGCACCAATTCCCGCGGGGAGGCCGTCTTGCGCCTGCGCGGGTCAGAGGAACGCCAGTCCCAGATTTTTATCGACGGCGCACCGATCAGCGTGCCGTGGGACGGCCGCGCCGACCTGTCACTGTTCCCTGCAAGCTTTATCCGGAAAGTGAGCATCATCAAAAGCGCGGCGCCGATCGAGTATGGCGCCAACGCAGTCCTTGGGGTGGTGGATATCTCCACGTTTGAGACAGCCGACGATTTCAAGCTGAGCGCCAGGACAGAATTGGGCACACACGGTGCCCGCCTGCTCGAAGGGGAGGTCTCCGTGCCGATCGCGGGCGCCAGCCTGCAACTGGGCGGCAACCACTTTAGCCGCGATGCCCTCGCGGTTGCGAGTCGAGAAGCGGTCCCCTTCGACCCGCTTCTGGGCGACGGCCGCACCAACACAGACCTGGAAAGCACCAGCTTCTTTGGGGCCGTGGCGCTGGAGCGTGACTGGGGCAGCTTCCGCGTCAGCGCCTTTGATATCGAGGCCGAGAAAGGCATCGCCGCAGCGGCGCACCTTGACCCGGCAGAGGACAGCCCCCGCTTCTGGCGCTATCCCGAATGGCACATGACCCAGATCAGCCTGGCGGGCGACGTTAAACTGGGCGCGGACACCAAGCTCCGCGTCAACAGCTGGCACCAGCGCTTTGCCCAAAAGATCGTGTCCTATAGCGACATCAGCTATAGCCAGGCCGAAGAACAGCAGGATGACCGCGACCGCACGTATGGCGGGCGCATGACCCTGTCCCACGACTGGCGGCACCTGACCACGCGGCTTGTGGCCTCCGCCCAGGAAAGCACGCACACAGAAACGGAAACAGACCCGCTGGCGAACACAAGCGGTAACGCGGAACGCTTCCGTCAGCGGCTTTTCAGCATTGGCGGCGAGGTGGATATCCCGCTCACTGACACGGTCAAAAGCTCCTTCTCGCTGGCCCACGACAGGGCATCAACACCGCTGACCGGTGGGCGCCCGATCCAGCCTGCCATTTCGAACTGGGCTACTGCGGGTGCCTTGGAATGGCTGGCCACGCCTGAACTGACGGTGACAGCAACCCTGGGTCAGCGCACGCGTTTCCCCACCATGCGGGAACTTTACGGCAACGCCCTTGGTCGCTTCCTTCTGAACCCGGACCTGAAGCCCGAGACCGCGCTTGTGGGTGACATGACCTTTGCCTGGGCCCCGGCGGCCCTGCCGTTTGAGCTAAAGATCACGCCTTGGTTCACCCGGATTGATGATACGCTGTCGCAGCGGAACGTGCGCGTAGACGGTGTATCCCGTCGGCAGCGCATCAATCTTGATGGCTCCGTTGGCTACGGCATTGAAGCCGGGCTGGTTTGGCAGGCGTCAAGCGCGTTGAATATTGAGGCCAACGCCTTCTGGCAGGATCTTGAGGCCGACCGCGACGCAGAAGGCAAGCGTCCGACGCTTTACCAGCGGCCCGAAAGCCAGCTTCTGCTGGCGGCCAACTATGAGACGCCAGGCGGCAGCAGTGTGCGCGCCGAGATGAACCATCTGGGCCAGGCCTTTGATGAAAATGAGGACGGCACCGTCGCACGGCTTGGCACGTCGACAGAATTCAATGTTAAGTTTTACATCCCTGTAAAACGGACAGACTATGGTGTCTGGCAAGTCTACGGCTCTGTGAACAATATTACTGATACGACCATACTACCTCAGCTCGGCCTGCCGGATGCCGGGCGCACGTTCAAACTGGGTATCCGTTTGAAAAGTGATTGAGGCCAACAAGCTTCCGGCGCGTGACAGTTAAATGGGTCACGATTGGGGAAACTGCATTTTACCCAGGGTGGGACATGGCGTCCCGGCCTGACGCAGACAACAGAGGAAACAGGAGGGACACCTATGAAGCTCGGTGTGAATATAGCACTCGCGATTATGCTGGCCACAACGCCTGCATTGAGTGCGGATAATGAAAAGTTGATGTCGGCCAAAACGTTCGATGGCCTCAAGGTCAGGAATATTGGTCCGGCCTATATGTCGGGGCGGGTGGCTGATATTGCTGTCGACCAGACCGATCCTGCCACCTGGTATGTGGGTATTGGCTCTGGTGGTGTTTGGAAAACGGTGAATGCCGGGTCGACCTGGTCGCCGATTTTCGACGATGAAGCGGTCTATTCCATCGGCGACGTGACCATTGACCCCAGCAACCCGAATATCATCTGGGTTGGCACGGGTGAAAACAATGGCGGCCGCCATATCGCGTTTGGTGACGGCGTCTACAAGTCCATGGACGGCGGCAAAACCTGGAAGAACATGGGGCTCGGCAAATCCGAACATATCGGCGACATCATCGTGCACCCAACCGATTCCAACACCGTGTGGGTATCGGCCCAAGGCCCGCTGTGGTCTGGCGGCGGGGAACGCGGCCTGTTTAAAACCACTGACGGCGGCAAGACCTGGCGAAACGTACTTGAGGCCGACAAATGGACGGGCGTAGGCTCTGTCGCGATCGACCCCCGGAACCCGGACAAGCTCTATGCCGCCAAATGGCAGCGACAGCGCACCATCGCCAACTTGATTGATACCGGCCCAGGCTCTGGCCTCTATACCTCCGACGACGGCGGTGAAACCTGGCGCAAGATGACCGAAGGCCTGCCGAAGGAAAACATGGGTAAATCCAGCGTGGCGGTATCTCCTATCAACCCGGACGTGGTGTATGCCGCGATTGAGTTGGATGGGCGCGAAGGCGGCTTCTGGCGCTCTTCGGACCGCGGCGCAAGCTGGGTGAAAATGTCCGACAAGGTAGGCGGCGGTACCGGCCCGCACTATTATCAGGAAATCTTCCCCGACCCGCACACGTTCGACATGGTTTATTTTTCAAATAATGCGAGCGTGGTAACGAAGGACGGCGGCAAGACGTGGGAAACCATGAACCTGAAGAACCGACATGTGGATGACCACGCGTTCGCGTTCCACCCCACGGACCCGGATTTCATTCTGGTGGGCTCAGACGGCGGGCTTTATGAAAGCCGTGACGACATGAAGACCTGGCGCTTCAACCAGAGCATTCCGGTTACCCAGTTCTACAAAATCGCGGCCGACGACGATTTTCCCTTCTATAACGTTTATGGCGGCACGCAGGATAACTCCACGCAGGGCGGCCCAGGCCGCACCATGCGCGCTGACGGCATCAAGAACTCCGACTGGTATATGATCCTGGGGGCAGACGGCCACCAACCGGCAACGGAACCAGGCAACCCGGACATTGTCTATGCCCAGTGGCAGCGCGGCAGCCTGAACCGGTATGATCGCAAACTGCGGGAAACGGTTTTCATCCAGCCTCAACCGAAGCCCGGCGAACCTGCCGAACGCTTCAACTGGGACGCGCCGATCAATGTTTCCCATCATGACCCAAAGCGGCTGTATCATGCGTCACAGCGCCTGTGGCGGTCTGACGATCGGGGCGATACCTGGACGGCCATCTCGGGTGACCTGACCAAAAACGGCAACCGCTTGCGTATGCCAATGATGGGCCGCACCTGGGGCCCAGAAGCGGGCTGGGACCTTTATGCCATGTCCGACTTCCACACGATTGCAAACGTGGCGGAAAGCCCCATCAATGAGAACCTTCTCTATGTGGGCACGGACGACGGCCTCATTCAGGTGACGTCCGATGGCGGCAAGAACTGGACCCGCTATGAGATCGGCAAGATCAAGGGCGTGCCTGCGAATGCCTATGTGAACGACATCCGCGCCGACCGCTTCGACGAAGACACCGTCTACGCGGCGCTCGATAACCACAAGGAAGGCGACTACAAGCCCTACCTGATCAAAAGCACCAACCGGGGCAAAAGCTGGAAGATGATCACCGACGGCCTGCCTGAGAAGACGCTGGTGTGGCGGATCACGCAGGACCATGTGAACAAGGACCTGATGTTCCTTGGGACCGAATTTGGTCTGTATTTCACGGTTGATGGCGGCGCCAACTGGGTTGAACTGACAGGCGGCGTGCCCACCATTTCCTTCCGCGACGTGCGTATCCAGCGTCGGGAAAACGACCTGGTAGCCGGCAGCTTCGGTCGCGGCATCTATATTCTGGATGACTATTCGTCGCTCCGCAGCCTGAATGCCGACACACTGAAGGAAGACGCGCTTCTGTTCGCCAAGGCGAAGAACCTGATGTATCTGGAAGACGAGCTTCACAGTGACAGCCAGGGCGACGACCAGTGGGTTGCCGAAAACCCGGCCTACGGCGCCACCTTCACCTACTATCTGAAGGACAGCTTCAAAACCGCCAAAGACACCCGCGTCGAGGCCGACAAGAAGCTGGCGAAAGACGGCAAGGATGTCGTCTACCCAGCGTGGGACGTTCTGGAAGCTGAACTCCGGGAAGAAGGCCCAGCCGTATTTGTGACCGTTCGGGACGCATCGGGCGCTGTGGTTCGCCATGTGCCTGCCGCCAACAAGAAAGGCGTGCAGCGCGTAACCTGGGACTTCCACCATGCGCTGAAGGAAGCCATCACCAATGAGCCGCGCCCATCCTGGATGGGGCCTGCCCGTGGTGTACGCGCGCTACCAGGCACCTATACGGCCACGCTGAATGTGCGCCAGGACGGCCAGATCCGCGAACTGACGGCACCTGTCTCCTTCGAAGTGGAAAGCTATATCGAGCCAACGCTGAAAAGGTCAACGCCTGCAGAAGCCAAGGCCTTCCAGGAACGGATGGTCCGGGTTGAAGCCGCAGTTGATGCCGCAAGCCTGACGATTGCCGACCTGCAGAAGCAGATTGAAGGCTACCGCACGGCCCTTGACCGCACCGAGGACAGGGCGGCGCTTGAGGCACAGTTTGCCGCCATCCGCGCAGAACTGTTCAGCCTTGATGAAGCACTGGGCGGCAAGAAGGCCGATGACCAGAAAGGGGCGGAACCGGCCACGATCAATAGCCGCGTGTCCTTCGCAAAGGGCAGTGCCAGCAGCTATTATGGCCCAACCCCTCAAAGCCTTGAACAGCTTGGCTATGCCCTGGATGCCTTCGCCGATGTCCGCCAGCGCCTGGTGGTGATGACCAAGACCACGATCCCGGCGTTCGAGAAAGCGCTGATGGATGCGGGCGCACCGTGGGTTCGCGGCGCAAGCATTCTTCCGCTGACAGACTAAAGCGTCGACCGCAAAGCGGCGAAGCCTTCCAAGGAAACAGGAACCACCGGGTACGCCCGGTGGTTTTTCTTTGAAGACGTATGGGCTATGCCTCTCCCGAGGTTTGACCAGGCATCCTGCTACGGGTGAAGCACAACCCGACTGCCTAATGGTGTGAACAGAACATCCGTCGTCAGCAAATAAATGTCGCAAAGTGCGCCAAAGGAGACATGCCCTAAAATCCGATTTCGATTGAAACTGCCAGCAGGATCATGGCGACCACGGAGAAAACAATCCAAAGCGGGAAGATGAATTTGGCCCAGCGCCCCCAACCCACCTGCGCGGTAGCAAGATAAGCCAGCAGGGTGCCGGACGTGGGCGTGATCATATTGGTCAGGCCATTTCCGAACAGGAATGCCATCACGGTGGTCTGTGGCGGCACACCGGAGAGCTGCCCGATGGGGCCCAGGATCGGCATGCTGACAGCGGCCTGGCCCGATGTGGACGGGATCAGGAAATCCAGGAGAAGCTGCGACACAAACATGCCCTGAGCGGCAACAATGGCGCCGCCATCGCCTATCATGCCGGTCAGGCCGTGCACGACGGTGTCGAGCACCTGGCCTTCCGACAGCACGATCGATACAGCCGTCGCCACCCCGATCAGGAAGCTGGCCATAAGCACTTTTTTCATACCGAAAACGAACGCGTCGGCCGCTTCGCTGGCGCCCAGCCCGCTGGCAAGCGCCAGAGCAACGCTGAGCCCAATATAGTAGGCCGACAGGCCATCATGGTGCCAATGCCAGCGGTTGGAGGCATATACCAGCAGCGCCACCCCAAGCACCAAAATCACCAGGCTGGCGGTTTGGCGCGGGCTCAGGCGCTCCTTTTTGAATTCGATGGTCTGTGACTGGCCGTATGCCGCGTCGCGGCGCACCGCCCACAGCATAAAGGCAATGCCCACCGCGAGGAAAACCAGATAGAAGGCGAAGCGCACCCCTGCACCGCTGAAAATCTGCAGCCCAACAAGCGGCTGCGCGATGGTGAGCGGGATCGGGTTGGTGACAGATGTCAGATAGCCAACCTTCACAGATACCGTGACGATCGCAAGCCCAATAATTCGGGACATGCCCAGCCGCTCTGCCATCGCAGCCATCACCGGGATCAGGAGCAGATATTCGGACGCCAGCCCAAGGAAGGTGCTGCCTGCGGAAAAGACAACCATCAGCCCGGGCACCAGGATCAGCATGTTGCCTTTGAATAGACTCAGCAGCCGCTCAAGCCCGGCGTCTATCGCGCCCGTGCGGGTTAGAATACCGAACATGCCACCGATGATCAGCACCATGAAAATCAGGCCCGATGCCCGGTCCAGCCCCTTCGGGATCGCCATAGCAGTACCGATCAGGCCAACAGGTTTTGCCTCCGTCCCGTTTTCGCCTGGTACCGCAAACAGGTTGGCGGGCGACCTGTCTTTTTCCAGCAACTGATAGCTGCCCGGCACGACCAGATTGCCGTCACGCGCGTAACGCCCAGAGTCGATTGCATAGGTCAGAACCATGGCCAGCAGCAGGATACCGAGCAAGATCACAATGGGATTGGTGGTCTTCTTGCGCGCCTCGGCCTTGATATCCGCCGCGTTTTCAGCAGTGGCCTCTTCCTTGCGGGTGTTGATTTCAAGGCTCATTCGGCGGTCACTTCCCTTGGGTTATGGGTAACAGGATATGGGATGGACGGGTTTCGTCCATAAAAATCCGGTTCCGGGCGCGCACGGTGGTGGTCCATTTGCCTTCCGGCTCGCCCGTATTGGGGTTCAGGTCGAAGTGGGGGAAATTGCTGCTGGCAATATCCACCCGGATGCGGTGCCCTTTGCGGAACAAGTTGGCGGTCGCAAACAGCTCAACCGTCAGCTCATACACCCGGCCTGGCTCCATCAGTTCCGGGTGTTTCCAATCGTCGCGGTAGCGCGCACGCAGGATGCCGTCAGTGATATTCATGGCGAAACCGGCCGGATAGTCCTTGCTGGGCGGATATACATCCACCAGTTTGACGGTGAAATCCGTGTCCGGGCAATCGGATGATACCCACAGCCGCGCTTCAACCGGCCCCGCCACACGGGTGTCAGCTTCAAGGGGGGCTGTCTCGAACGACAGCACATCAGGCCGGTCCTTGAGATCCCGTCCCGGCGAAGTGCAGCCAAAGAAATTGTCCTGCTCCCGCTGATCAAATGCCCCGCCGGTCATCAGTGGCTCACCTGATGTCACGGCCCCGCCGATCGTCGGCGTGGGCTGGCGCGGGTCATAGACATAGTCTTCAAAGGCTTCGCGTCCGTGCGGCGCTTGCGGGCGCAAACTGCCGCCTTTGGTGAGGAAAAAGGCTGCTGGTGCGCCCTCGCCCACAGGCCAGTCGGGGAAGCTGTGCCAGCGCCCGCCGTGGCTCAGGCGCCCATTTTCATCTGCATCACCCTTGCCGCCCCCCATGACAAACAGGCTGACCGGCTTCTGTTCATCAAACACCGGGTCTATCGCGCCTTTCAGATAGCGGTCGAACCAGTGCAAGCGGTAGTCCAGATAATCCATGCCGAAATGGTGCTCGAAGATGGCGGCGTCACCAAAGTCCACATCGCCGGCAAAGGAGAAGGACCGCTGACCGTGGGTCCAGGGCCCAATGGTCAGGAACACGGGGCTTTTGCGCCCCGCCCGAAGGCCAAGATAGTTGGTGATAGACGTCCCCACATAGGGGTCATACCAGCTGCCCATCACCATCACCGGAATGTCCGGCATTTCGCCGTAGCGGCCCAGGGCCGACAGGCCGCGGCGTTGCCAAAATGGCCCGTAGGCACCGTTCTGCCACTGTTCGAAAAGGTAGTCCTCATATTCAGGTGCCGCGCTCAGCGGGGAATGGCCCGGCGTCCACGGCATGTCGTGGAACCAGTCGGTCAGGCAGACAGCTTCAAGGGCGGCCTTGCGCGCCGGGTCAGCTGCTGTTTTGGGGCTGAGGAGCGCATGCTTGTAGGCCCAGGTTACCTGCTTCAGCTCGAACGCCCCGCCGCGGCGGATGCCGCCGTGGTAGGCGCTGGCGAAACCGCCTGAATCCATGAACATGGCTGCAAGCCCTGGTGGGTTCAGGCAGGCCGCGGAAATTTGCGTGTGGGCGCCATAGGAAACGCCAAACGTGCCTATCTTGCCGTTACACCAGGACTGATCCACGATCCAGGCCATGGTGTCAAAGCCGTCCTCGGCTTCGTTGAGATATTTGGAAAAGGTGCCCTCAGACCCATAGCGACCGCGGCAATCCTGCATCACCACAACATAGCCGTGGCGGGCGAAAAAGCGGGCGATCTCTGCCCTCGGGCGCGGCGCAGGGTGTGCGACCGACCGTTCTGACCGGTTCACCCCCTGCTTGCCGTATGGTGTGCGTTCCATCAGGACCGGCCAACTGCCGAACTTCAGGTCGCCAAAAGCGCTGGGGAGATACACGTCCGTTGCCAGACGGATGCCGTCACGCATGGTGATCATGACATCCTGCATGACTGTAAGCTCTTGCGGCGGTGTATCCTTGCCGATGTGAACCAAGATGCTACTCCCCAACTACGCCTTTTGATCTGTGAAGCGGATGCTCCACCCGGGTTCGAATACAGCCGGAACCCGGGTGGAGGCGTTTGGCCCATGGAGCCAACATTGTGTGGGACCGGGCACCCGGATGGATGCCCGCCCGGTGCTTAGAATTTGGCCCGGAAGCCCACCGAGAAGCGGCGTCCCAGCACGTCATAGGTGCCCGCATCCGTGTTGTGGTTGCCGCGCGAGGCGTCCCCAATCAGCGGAGGCTTGTTGTTGAAGACGTTATCGATGGTGGTATAGAGCGACAGGTCATCCGTGAACTGATAGCTCACCGTGGCATCGAAATAATGCTGGTCACCGATATAGGGGCGGTAGAGGTTCGCCGGATCTTCGTTACCAAGCGCCACCCGTTCGTCCGTTACCTTGCCAATATAGCGGTAGCGCACGGAAGCTGTCAGCGCGTCACGGCGGTAGGTCACCCTGCCCGTCATGCGCCATTTGGGGTTCGCCCGGCCACAAATTGTACGCACACCCACGGCGCCCGCGCATTCATTG
>JBNKYQ010000018.1:0-19970 GCA_050300975.1 Kordiimonas sp. | reverse complement strand
AAGGCTATGCAGGTAAGTGCCAGAGATGTCTTTTTCATATGTCCCCCCTGAAGGCTGCTTCCCCCGAAGCAGTTTCTATTTTTGTGAGGGAATCTTCCTGCCACGAGCGGAGCCGGATTGCAACTAGTCCAATAGTGAGACTGTAGGGGACAAATCCGCGCATAAAAAAAGGGACGGAAAAATCCGTCCCTTTCCTACCTTGCGGTATGAATTCTGTTAGCGAAGCTTCAGCTCGCCAGCAGACATGCGACCACGGCGGTCTTCAACCAGTTCGTAAGAAACAGGCTGGTTGTCTTCGAGGCCGGAAAGACCAGCGCGCTCGAGAGCAGAGATGTGAACGAACACGTCGTTGCCGCCATCTTCTGGTTTAATGAAGCCGAAGCCTTTAGTGGTGTTGAACCATTTTACAGTACCGTTTGCCATCTTAGTGGTCTCCAAATAGTAGCGAAGTCAGTCGTGGCAACGGCGTTTTTGGAAACAGTTCGGTACCAAGCAGATCAGTCGCAGTCCGCATTCAGACCCGGGGTCAAGTGATTCCAGATCCATGCAAATCGCACCTTATACTAACGCGGGGCGCTGTCCAGCAGATTCCGGGGGTAACGGAATGAAATTTATATGACATTCCGAACGGTCTGTGCCTGAAAAGACGCAGATGTCTAACCGCGCCTGACGCGCTCAAGTGCCTCAGGCGTGTTGATGTTCAGCAGCGCATCACCCCACGCAGGGTCTGATGGGATGCTGGTTACGCCAAGCGCGCGGTGCAGGTCGCGGATCCGGTCGCCGTCCACGCTCACATCTTCGGTGACTTGTGCGGTGAAGGGCAGATACATATCGTCAAAATAGTGACTTCCCCCGCGGGCCAGCAAAGCCTTGATTTGCCTTGGTTTCAGGAAGGGCATATCCACAGGCAGCACCAGGATGCGCGAGGGTTTTTTCAAGTTCGCCAGATGTGTGGTGATGGCTCGTACGGGACCACCAAAGGGCACGTCGTCGGCGACCCCTCGCGGATGGTCCGCGCGTCCGATCACCATGATATCAGCGCTGCCCATCCTTGCCGCCAGATCGCAGGCGTGGCCGAGCATGGTGCGCCCGCCGATCTCAATCTCGGCTTTGTCCTGGCCCATGCGGCTGGAACGGCCACCGGCAAGGATAAAAGTGGTCAGGGATTCGCTCATGGCTGGAATGATAAGGCGAATTTGGTGGCTTTGAATATAGCGAATCACCCTGTTTGTGTTGGGCTAGGTACAGATTTCTATATCGAAGGTTTATGAAACAGGCGACCGAGCTGCTCGCATGGAGCGGCCAGGTTGCGGGTTGATGCAGTTTATCTGGTGGGTGTTGCTTTTAAGTAACGGTCGTTGTCGGTGTGGGATAAACGAAATAATATTTCAATAAACTATAAGTAAATATGACTTTATTTTGGATTATTTATTTAATTTTACATGAGAAATAGCGGAGTGGGTTAATTACCCGCTCCGCTTGGAAAGTTAAAACATGAGAGGAAACACCATTTGTGCTTCGTAACATTAGACAACCCATCTCGCGCTATCCCTCCAACTTTTTTTGTTGATGGCCTAGGACGGACGATCTATGACCAAACCATTGGTTCTGATTTTCCGTTTATAACGCGCAGGAAAGCTGGTTTTTCCGGGTGCAAAGGGCGGAACAGGGAAGGCAGCACGATTTCAAGCGGAAGACGCGTTGGCGCTGCTTTGGACAGTTGAAGGAATATTTGTGCTGCGAAAAGCACCGCATATCAAACTTGTGACAGATGCCGGGGTGCCGGACGAGGTGTCGGAAGACGCTGAACGGCCGCTTCTGGATGACGCTGCGCGGCGTAAGAACATCCGTGCGCTTGAGGCCTGTATCAAGGCCAGTCACGGCCTGTTGGTGGGCTGGATCACCAAGAAACTGGGCAATACCGATGACGCATCGGATGTGGCGCAGGATGTTTATATGAGGGTCTACCGTTTTGCGAGTGTCGAAGTAATAGAGAACCCCCAGGCTCTCCTGTTCAAGACCGCGGCAAACCTGGCCATTAATGAGCTGAAGCGTCGCGGCCGTGTGCTCAGGCGCCAGGTACAGGTTGATGACGATTCTGTCTCGAAAACCGTCGCTGACCTGCCAACGGACGACCCGACGCCCGAAGAAGCCCTTGGGCACAGGCAGGATGTGGGAGAGATGATGGATGCGATCCGTGCGCTGCCCGACAAACCGCGGGTTGCCTTCATCAAGAACCGGTTCGAGGACAAGACCTACGCGGCCATTGCGAGCGAAATGGGCGTGTCCGAGAGCACGGTTGAGAAATATATGATGGACGCTCTCAAGCGCCTCCGTACCCGGCTGCTCAGGAAACCGGGCGCGGCCATTCTTCCCTTGCCCCGCAAGACGCGGCGGGGCCGGGGTGGCAAGGCGTGATGTGGGTGGAATACAGGCGAAAGGCCTTGAAGTGATGACGATGAGCAAGAAGCAGGACATAGAAGAGCAGGCGGCCGAATGGGCCGCTGGGCTGATGTCTGGCGACAATCGCATGCATGCTGGTGAAGACCTGGCAGACTGGCGGGACGAGGATCCACGCCATGGCAAGGCCTATGACGAGCTGATGGCGATGACAGCCAGCCTCGACGCGGTTGGCGAGGCAGCGCTTCAGGAAGAGTTTGAACGCGAGCTTCATGAAGCCGCCGCCGAGCGCAAGCGTCAGCGCTGGGTGGCAGGGATTTCATCGCTCGCGGCTGGATTTGTTGTGGCGGCTGTCTTGACGGTCAGCATGTGGGTTTCGGCGCCCGATCCGGTTACCTATGAAACTGCGAAGGGCCAGCGGTCCACCATCGCGCTTGCGGACGGGAGCGTGTTGCAGTTGAACACAAACACCCGGGTGACAACACTTCTGGAAGATGACGAACGCCACGTCACCATCGAACAGGGCGAAGCCTTCTTCAGTGTTAAGCGGGACGAAAACCGCCCGTTCATTGTTGATGCCGGTGAGACCCAGGTGCGAGTGCTGGGCACGAAATTCAATGTGCGTCTAGGCGCGTCTTCCAATGTGGTGTCGGTGCTTTCGGGTCTGGTATCCGTGGCACAGCGGTCAGATTCAGATGACGACGATGTTCAGCAAGTGGCACTTCTGCATGCGGGCGAACAGGCTGAACATGACACGACCAAGAAAGAAGCCGTAGTTGAAGGGTTTGACCAGGGGTCGGTCATGGCATGGCAGACCGGGAAAGCGCTGTATCACGAGACGCCGCTGAGCGTGGTCGTCACGGACCTGAACCGCTATTTCGACGCGCCACTCCAAATCGTCGACGCGCAATTGGCGGACCTTCCCGTTTCCGGTACCTTCAATCTCACGGACCAGGATGTGGTTGTAGATGCCCTTGAATCGGCTTTCTCCATTGAGGCGGTGAAGCGATTGGACGGTGTGATCCTTCTTTATGCGAGACAAAAGAATTAGATCGTCCTAGAAGCGATACTCGTGCCATCGGGGAGGCATCAAAGGGCTCGGGATGAAGTGTAGTGTCTTGACATCGGTATCTTGTTTGGCGGTGGCCCTTGCTTTCGGGGGCCCCGTTTCTGCGTCTGAGATCGCAGCTACAAACGAGGCCGCAAGCGTCAACATGACGGTGCAGTTCGACTTCGTGGGCAAGCGGCTGTCGGACGCTCTCCTTGAATTTACAGATCTGACCGGCCTTGGTCTTGTTTTCGATAGCCGCTTGGTTGCGAACAAGGATGCTCCGCCTATCACCGGGCAGTATTCGGCGAAGGTGGCGCTTGACCTGTTGCTTGCCAACAGCGGTTTGCATGTGGTTGACGTGGGTGGCAATACGTTGGCGATCGTGCCTTTGCGGAAAGCGATAACCCGGCCTGTCGGTGGCGGTGTGGCGCTTGCGCCCATCGGTGAGGCCGGCAGTCTGTCGCTGAGCGCGACTGCCGTGATTGATGAACTTCTGATTGTCGGTACCCGCACCAGCAACCCGCCATACTATAAGTTCAAGCCCACCCAGGCACTGGGGGGCGACGAGTTGCAGTTTGGCGGCAAGGTCAATGTGTCGGACTTCCTTTTTGAACTGCCGAGCATGTTGTCTGATATCACGTCGGCCAACACAACGATCTTTGGCACCCCCGCAGGGCTCAATATGGCCGACCTTCGGGGTATCGGGCCGGAGCGGACCCTTGTGCTCGTTAATGGCCGGCGTTTCGTCCCCACTTTTGGCGGCTCGCTGACGCTCTATGGCGTGGACCTCAACAGTATTCCTGCTTCGCTGGTGGAACGGATTGAGATCATCAATGGCGGCGCGGCTACATCCTATGGCGGTGAAGCTGTTTCGGGCGTTGTGAACTTCACCCTGCAGGATCATCTGGACGGATGGAGCGGTGCCGTGCAGGGCGGTATCACCGAGCGGGGCGACCGGGAGGAGCTTCTGGCAACCCTGACCTTCGGCAACGAGTTTTCCGAGGGGCGCGGCAGTGTTATTGCAAGTCTCACCATTGATGATCAGTCCGGGCTTTACATGTCCGATCGTGAGGTGACATCGAACCCCAGTGGCTTCGCCCTTAATGGGCGGCGATCGTTTGAAGAGGGGGCTGTCTTCACACGCGGGTTTGGGGGCAGCAGCTTTGTGCCTGAGGGCCATTTCCAGAGCGTTGTGCTGCCAGGGGGCGACATTGCCTCGCTTCCGGTCCGCTATCTCCTGAATGAAGCAGGTACGGCGATCGAGATGGATGAGGGACGAGAGGATCAAATCTATAACTTCTCAGAAGGTCATACGCTGATCACGCCAATCGACCGTGTCTTCGCCACCCTGAACCTGAATTATGACATAGCACCCGGCCATAAGCTGATCTTTGAGAACAGCCTTGCCGATACCGATGTGATCTCGCAGCTTGCGCCCATCCCATTGTCCCTGGGTTCGGGACTGACCGACGAAGATGGCCAGCCGATTCTTGTGCCGCTCAGCAACCCCTTCATACCGGACGACCTGCGGGCGCTCCTGGACACGGAAGGCCTGTCCGATGCGGAAGGTCTGATCCTGTCCCGGCGGCTCGTCGAGCTTGGTCCACGCCGGACCTATATTTCGCGCCGCACGCTACGGTCGCTGATCGGCTTCCAGGGCATGATGGCGCCCGGCTGGTCCTATGATGTCTATTACCAGTTTGGCCGAAACGAAGTGGATGAAAAACGGGACGGCCTTCTCGATATCAGTAATTATGCTGCTGCGGTTGATCCGGACCGGTGCGCCCGGACCACTGGCTGCAGCGTAATCAACCCATTCGGCTACGGGCACCTGAGTGATGCTCAGATCGAATTCCTCAAGGCGCCAAATGCCAAGAGGAAGATCAGTACGCGGCAGAATATCTTCAGCTTCGCGATATCCGGCCCACTTGAGTGGTTCACCGAAGACGATACCAAGCTGACGGTGGGTCTGGAGTATCGCCACGAAGCACTAGACGATGTGCCGGACCCGGCGCTTGAAACCCGGCCAGTGAGTGGTTCGCTGGTGTTTCCTGGGTCAAGCGGCAGCTTCGACGCCATTGAAGGGTTTTTCGATATTACGGCCCCGCTCCTGAAAGATGTGCGGTTTGCCAAGGAACTGACGGCAACCTTTGGCCTTCGTATGTCCGATTTTTCAACCACCAGCGCCATCTTCAACTGGCATGCCGGGGGCTATTGGAACCCGGGTGGCGGTCTGTCCGTGCGCCTGTCCTACCAGAGCGGTCGGCGCGCGCCCAACATCGCGGAGTTGTTTGCGGGCGGCCCGAGCGGGTTTGATTCGTTCCAGGACCCCTGTTCCGGTGTCAGCGTGTTCGACATCAGTACGCTGGCGGAAAACTGCCGCAGCAAGGGGCCTCTCGGGGTCCCAGCGGATTTCACCCAGAGCCAATCGCTTGTCGACATCCAGAGTTTCGGCAATCCGAACCTGAGCGAGGAGCGGTCGTCGAACCTGACGTGGGGCATGAGCATCGACAGCGATGGCCTGTTCGATAACTTCCCCGGCCGCCTGCGCCTTTCGGTGGATACGTACCGCATCAAGGTATCGAACTATATTGTCAATCTGGATGCCGACCAATTGCTGGATGTCTGCTATCAGAGCGAAGGGCTGACCAATCTTTTCTGTGGTGAAAACCCAGTGACAGGAAGCCCCTATATCCAGCGCGATCCGTCAACGGGGAACCTGCTGGCCGTTACCGGCACGATCTTCAATGCCGGTAAATTCTGGCTCAAGGGCTATGACGTCGAACTGCAGTATATCCTTGACCTCAAGGGCAAAGATAGCTTCCTCGACGGGGTAACCATCTCCGGCCTCTATTCCCGGAACCTGGACGCGAGGCAACAAAACTCAGCTGATGGTCCGATTGAAGACCTGCGCAGTTTGCCGAAATACCCCAAGCATCGGTTCCAGGCAGGAATCAGCTTTGAGATAGGTAATGTAACGGTGGATTGGGATGTGCGCTTCCGAGGCAATGCCTATTCCAACACGGCTTTCACCGATATACCTGAAGCGCGCATTCCCACGGTCCTTTATAATGATGTGGCAGCCCGAGTGCGGATGAACAAACACATCACTTTCTACGGCGGCATCCGCAACCTGTTTGACGAGGAAGCGCCCCGCGTCTTTGGTGGGTCTGTGCAGGATACCTTCCCGGAATTCTATGATACTCTCGGGCGCCGTTTCTACCTGGGTGCGGTTTTCGATTTCTAGGCGAAGCGCGCCTGACGTTCGAAAACCCAGGCAATCACATGAATGGCGATCCTATACATGCTGACAGGCCCCTGCCTTTCGTTGAGGCGGCAGGGCCAAGGCGCGGTTCGTGCAGACCGCGCCTCATGAGACTTCGGGAAATCCTAGTCGAGCGACCAGTTCAGGGGCAGGACAAAGGTCATGTCAGAACGACCTTCCGGCAGCGGTGGCAGCGGGCTGAGTTTACCAATCAGCGGCGGAATGGCCCGATCCAGAATGTCTTCACCCGTGGGTTCAACAATTTCATAATTGCTGATGGTGCCGTCGGCCGCCACAGTCAGGCGCACCTTGGCGCGGCCCTCAATTTGCCGGGCAACGGCCAATCGCGGATATCCCTGCTTGGCGCGGACTTTCTGGACAACTTCATGCTGCCAGTCGGTCATGGCGTCCGCAAGTGCTGCAGGGGATGAGAAACCAAGGAACGAGGCTACAAGAATTACGGAGGTAAGTCGGATCATCATGGCCAGTTACCTTTATGATGTTACGCCGTCATCTCCGGCGAAGGCTGGAGCCTGAAGGCTCCCGAATAAAACCGTATCCACTATGCACAGGACCGGTTAACAATCATTAAACCATAGGATGCGGTTTGAAGGAAAATGCATCACGATAGAATGTGTGGTGCTGTTGGGCTGCATTGCCTATGCTAGTGTGAAGTCCCATCGGCGATACGAGGAAGTCTATGAGCCGCGCATTGGTACTTTTCGCGCACCCCAATCCCCAGCGTTCGCGCATGAACAGGCACCTGGCCCTGGCGGCCAGCCAGCTGCCTGAGGTGGCGGTGCATGACCTTTATGAAATGTATCCGGACCTCCATATCAATGTGGCACATGAACAGGCGGCGTTGTCCCAAGTGGACCTGGTGATCTTCCAGTTTCCCATCTACTGGTTCAGCGCGCCCGCCATCCTGAAGGAATGGCAGGACAGCGTGCTGACCAGGGGATTTGCCTTCGGTGCCGGGGGAACCATGCTCAAGGGAAAGCGCTTCATGCTGGCTGCCACCACGGGGGGCGATGCTGCCTCCTACGCTGAAACAAAGCCTCACGGGGCGCCTATTGCAGCCTACCTGAAACCGTTTGAGCAAACCGCTCGCTTTTGCGGTATGCGCCTTGTGGCCCCCCATATCTGCCACGGTGTTGGCGACATGACACCGGCGGATGTCAGCAAGGAGACAGAGCGTTATGTCTCCCGAATCAGGCGCCTGGTGACGGAGAATGCCGCATGATGGGAGAGGGATTTCTTGAAAGCGCGATGATTTATCTGGCGGCGGCCGTAATAGCGGTGCCCATTTTCAAGCGGCTTGGCCTTGGGGCAGTGCTCGGCTACCTGGTGGCAGGGATGATCATCGGCCCTTGGGGCCTGAAGCTGATCGCCGACGTTGATACCATTTTCAAATTCTCGGAATTCGGGGTGGTGCTCCTGATGTTCCTGATCGGGCTTGAACTCAAGCCCGCGACGCTTTGGCAGCTCAGGAATCCGGTATTCGGCATGGGGGGTGCGCAGGTGCTCATGAGCGTCATCCTGCTGGGGCTGTGCGCCAGTCTTCTGGGGCTTGATTCCGGGATGGCGCTGATTGCGGCTCTGGCGCTAACCATGTCATCGACGCCCATGGCACTGCAGGCACTGGAGGAACGGGGGCTGTCGAAAAACCCGGTGGGACGGCTGACTTTCTCGATCCTCCTGTTCCAGGATCTTGCGGTGATCCCGGTTCTGGCGATCGTGCCCCTGTTCGCGGCCCACGCCGTCACCGAAGGGCTAACCCTGACAGCCTTCCTCAAGCCCTTTGCTGTCTTCCTGCTGATCATTGTTGGCGGGCGGTATCTCCTCAGGCCCATCTTCCGTTTCATTGCGGGCACGCGGCTTCGGGAGGTGTTCACCGCTTTCTCCCTGTTCCTGGTGATCGGAACGGGGCTTTTGATGCAGGCTGTGGGCATCTCCATGGCGCTGGGAACTTTTCTCGCTGGGGTGCTACTGGCCGAATCGGAATACAGGCACGAGCTTGAATTGAACCTCGAGCCGTTCAAGGGACTGCTGCTGGGCTTGTTTTTCATTGCTGTTGGCATGACGGTTGATTTCTCGCTGCTGATTGCCGAACCGGTCAGGGTGCTGATGCTGCTGGGCGGCTTTCTTGTGGTGAAGATGCTGGTGCTGCTAGCGCTTTCTCGCCCCGCTAAAATGACGCTGGCGGATGGCTGGCTGTTTGCCTTTGTGCTGTCCCAGGGTGGGGAGTTTGCCTTCGTGCTGATCTCCCTCACAGCTCAGGCAGGCCTGATGGACACCGAGCTCGCGGCCCTGCTGGTGCTGATCGCCACCTTCTCCATGCTGACGACACCCGTCTTGATGTTGATCTACGACCGCTTCATTTGCCCGCATGTGTGCCGGGAGCAAGAGCTTGAGAGCGACGTGAGGGACGAGGGCCATCCGGTGATCATCGCCGGTTATGGCCGTTTCGGCCAGATTGTCGGGCGGCTTATGATGTCGCTTGGTATCCCTATTACGGTACTCGATCACAATCCGAACCATATCGAGATGCTTCGGAAATTCGGTTTCAAGGTCTTCTATGGCGACGCCGGGCGGCTTGACCTGCTGGAGGCGGCGGGTATTGCCAAAGCCAGGGTTCTGGTCCTTGCGATCGATGATCAGGAAGTGCTGCTGGAGACCGCGAAGCTGGTAAGAAAGCTGTATCCTGATCTGACAATCCTGGCGCGTGCGCGCGGCCGCGGCGATGTGACAGACCTTCTGGAAATTGGCGTCACACTCGCCCGCCGGGAAACATTTGGCTCCGCGCTGGAGATTGGCGAACTCGCACTCAGGGAACTGGGCTTTGGTGCGCATCAGGCCCACCGGGTGGCACGCAAATTCCGCGGCTATGACGAAAAGATGTTGAAGGACTCGATACAGTTCCGCGGCGACCAGAAAAAAGCCATCGACTATGCCATCAAGGCCCGCCAGGAGCTGGAGCGACTTATGCAGGCCGACGAGGAAGAGATCCATGGCCGCGACAAAGACTGGCAGTAGGCCTTGACCGGGGCGTGCCCGCCGCGTTAAAGCCGCGGGCATACCAGCCAAAACCCATATGAGAGAGCTATGTCCAGGAAACTGACCGTCACCGTGCTGAAGGATGAAAAACCGTTCCTCAACGGAACCTTCGATGTGAACGATCACGACTATCCCGTCATCGTGAACCTGCTTCGGGAAGTGGACATGACCCACGGTCAGGCGGCATCAATGCTGTCGGGCTACATGCATGCGGGTGACGTGGGCAAGGTGACCGATGAGATGGGCAAGCTGGCGATGCTGGCGGTGGTCTATATGCTGGAAGCCGGCGAGACGGAAATCGAAATCCCGCTCGAGACCGGCAACTAGACGTCGGGCGCCTAACAGAAATTTCATCTTTTCAGGGCATGCTCGGCCCCCACAAAGCTTGCAATTCCGGGAAAAATGGCCCAGAAGGCACGCTCAATTTTGCGCGGGGGTGCGAACGCACGCGCCATACCCCTGCAATAGAAGTCTCCAACGTGTAAGGAAATCCCGTGCAGTCGACGGCAACAAAGAAGGCCAGCATGGCCGCAATCTTCACCCCTGACCGCATCAAGACCGAGGTCCTGTCCGGCCTGACGGTGGCGCTTGCGCTGGTGCCGGAAGCCGTGGCTTTTGCTTTTGTCGCGCACGTCCATCCGCTTGTGGGCCTTTATGCGGCCTTCATCGTCGGGCTGGTGACGGCGCTGTTCGGCGGCCGCCCAGGTATGATCTCCGGCGCCACGGGCGCGCTGGCGGTTGTGATGGTGTCGCTGGTGCTGACCCACGGCGTCGAATATCTGTTCGCCACGGTGATCCTGATGGGCATCATTCAGGTGCTGGCGGGTATTGCCCGCCTCGGCAAGTTCATCCGCATGGTGCCTTACCCGGTGATGCTTGGGTTCGTGAACGGCCTTGCGATCGTGATTTTCCTGGCGCAGATGGGCCAGTTCAAGGTGAAGGATGCCGAAGGAGCGCTGCACTGGATGGCGGGCGACCAGCTATACCTGATGCTGGGGCTCGTGGCGCTGACGATGGCGATTATCTATGCCTCCGGGCGCTTCATCAAATTCCTGCCGGCACCACTCGTTGGCATTTTGGCCGTATCCGGTATCGTGATTGGGCTGGACCTCGATGTTCGCACAGTGGGCGATATGGCATCCATCGCGGGCGGCTTGCCGGAATTCCATATCCCCAGCGTACCGTTCAACATGGAAACGCTGGTGATTGTGTTCCCGTACGCCCTCATCCTCGCGGCCATTGGCCTGATCGAATCGCTCCTTACCCTCAACCTTGTCGCGGAAATTACCGAAACCAAGGGCGGCGCCAGCCAGGAATGCGCGGCGCAGGGTGCAGCCAACATCATCACCGGTTTTTTCGGCGGCATGGGCGGCTGCGCCATGATCGGCCAAAGCATGATCAACGTGGAATCGGGTGGGCGCACGCGGCTTTCGTCCTCAAGTGCTGCCTTGTTCCTGCTGGCGTTCATTCTGTTTGCAAGCGGCCTGATTGAGCAAATTCCGCTCGCGGCCCTTGTGGGCGTGATGTTTGTGGTGGTGATCGCCACCTTCGCCTGGTCCAGCCTCAGGATCATGCACAAGATCCCGAAATCTGATGCCTTTGTATTGGTGCTGGTGTCCGGCGTGACGGTCGTGAGCGATCTGGCCCAGGCGGTGGTAATCGGCGTGATCGTATCCGCCCTCGTGTTTGCCTGGAAAAGCTCCACCCGGATCGTGGCGCGCGCCGAGCAGGACGCCAAGGGCCGCAAGGTCTACCGCCTGTCGGGTCCGCTGTTCTTCGGCTCGGTCGAAAGCTTCAACGAGCTGTTTGACCCCAAGACAGACCCTGACCGTGTGATCGTTGATTTCGCCGAAACCCGGGTGCTGGATCATTCCGGCTTGCAGGCGATCGACGCGCTCGCTGACCGCTATAAGCGCGCGGGCCGCACGCTCCGCCTGGTGCACCTGTCGTCTGACTGCAAAGCACTCTTGAAGAAAGCGGGCACCATGGTCAAGGCCAGCCACGAGGAAGACCCGATCTACGGTGTGGCTGTGGACTATGGCGAGCAGCTGACCAAGTCGTCCAGTTGGTAAGGAAATGCAGGGCCCGCGCGGCCCTGTTTTTTTGCCCGGAAATCCTCGCGACAAATTGTATACAATTTGCTTTCCTTGCGGCCAAAAGCTGATAGGCTGCGCGCAAACAAACGCTTGGAATGCGAGGGACAGCAATGACAATTGGCGTAGGGGGCTCAACGGCCCAGGAAGAACTGGCGAAACTTTCCGACATGACGGCGGGGCTCTCCCCCATCGGGCGGGGCGAATTTGAAGCACGGCTCCAGAAGGCGCGCACGCTGATGCAGTCTGAAGGTATGGATGCGGTTTATCTGAACGCGGGCACCAACCTCTATTACTTCACCGGGACGCGCTGGTATGCCAGCGAACGGCTGGTGGGTGCCATCGTCACCCCGGACGCGCTGCATTATATCTGCCCGGCGTTCGAGATTGATACCGTGAAGGATTTCATGGGAATCGAGGGCGAAATCCACGGCTGGGACGAGCATGAAAGCCCTTATGAGCTGTTTGGCGACGTTCTGGCAAATCTTGGTATGCCGGATGGCCGGATCGGTATTGATGAAAGCACCAGCTTTGCCATGACCAACGGCATTCGCCTTGCGCACCCGGGCTATGATTATGTGGACGCCAAGCCGGTGACGGCAGGTTGCCGCACGCGTAAAAGCAAAGCCGAGATTGCGCTGATCAAGCGCGCGATGGAAATGACCATTGAGGTTCATAAGGCCGCCGCGCGCATCTTGCGCGAAGGCATCACCACGGCCGAGGTAAAAGAGTTCATCCACGAAGCGCACAAGCGTGTGGGCGCGCCACGGGGCAGCTATTTCGTCATTGTGCTTTTTGGCAAGGCCACCAGCTTCCCGCACGGTGTGAGCTACGAGCAAACGCTGAAGGACGGCGACACGGTTCTGATCGACACAGGCTGTCAGCTGCATGACTATATTTCCGACATCACGCGCACTTATGTGTTTGGTGAGCCAAACGCGAAGCAGCGCGAAGTGTGGAACGTTGAAAAAGCTGCCCAGGCCGCGGCCTTTGCGGCGGCCCAACTGGGTACGCCTTGTGGGGATGTGGATACCGCAGCGCGGTCTTTTGTCGAAAGCAAGGGTTATGGCCCCGGCTACAAAACACCGGGCGTACCGCACCGGACCGGCCACGGCATTGGGCTTGATATCCATGAATGGCCCTATCTGGTGAAAAGCGACCGTACGCCCCTCGACGTGGGCATGACCTTCTCGAACGAGCCCATGATGGTGATCGACGGCGAATTCGGCGTGCGGCTTGAGGACCATTTCTACATGGCGGAAGATGGCCCGAAATGGTTCACTGAGCCCAGCTACAGCATCGACGACCCTTTCGCCCTGGAGGCCTGAACCTAAGGTTTATTGCGGTCTTCGCCTTTGTGTGTTGTCATCAAGGGACAACATTCAGGCGAGGATACCGACCATGGTTCATTTCAAACGCTCTCTTGGGCTTGCGCTCGCGGGCATGCTGGCGCTGGCCGCACCCGCGACCGCGCAGCAGCCTTCAATTGTCTATCAGCCCGACCCGGACAGCCCTATCGGCATGCGTAATCCCAAGGCCCCGGCAGAGACCGCCCAGTTCGATTTCGTGATCGGCGATTGGGATGTCTGGATTACCTGGACACCCAAGAATGGCGACCCACAAAGCTATGCGGCCAAGTGGCATAACCACTGGATCATCGACGGCTTTGCGGTGATGCAGGAATGGCGCGGCCCTTATATCACAGGCGCCGAGTTCCGTTTCTACGACCCGCAGAAAAAAGGTTGGTACGGCCAAAACATCTACGTCGGCAATGAATGGAAATCCACGACAGCGGAATTTAAGGACGGCAAGATGATGGTCTATATCGACAAGGCTGGACCGAAGGGTGATTTTATCAACCGCGAGACCTATTTTGATATTACAGACGACACCTTCAAGATGAAGTCGGATCGGTCCTATGACGGCGGCGAGACCTGGGAAACAGGCGCCTATTCAATGACAGCCACCCGCAGTCGCTAATCGCCCGACTGGGTTTTGACGCAGGGCTCAAGGGGGGTCAGGCCGCGCGCGGCAGCCCGCCACACATTCGATGAAATGGCTGCGTCCGAAGGCGCCACATCAAGCGCGGCGCGGCTGCTGCAGAAGGTCAGCATGAACTCGGCCTTCTGCGCCGCCTTCAACAGGTCCTGTGTGAAGGCGTCTATTTGGGGGCGAATATCGTCCGCAAGCGAAGAAACATTGTCGAATGTCTGGGTGCCTGTGGCCTTCCATTCCTTGAACAGGCCTCTTTGCAGGGTTTTGGAGGCTTCCATCTGGGCGGTTACAACACGCCGGGCGAAATCAGGGTCCATCCCCATATCGGTCGCCCGCGTGATGCTGGCCTCCAGAACGGCAGCCTCGCGTTCGGGTGCTTCCACTGCCAGGCCGTTATTCCATTTGTAGCGGGCCACCTGGGTCATCACGCCAAGCCTGTTGGCGATGGCTTTCTTGAGTGCCTCGAGCCTGGCCATATGGTCCTGCCGTGGCTTGCTGAAGCTTACAGATACCCGCGCAGTGCCGGTGTCCGAGAGTTTGACCTCAAAGATCTGGTCATAGACATCTTCGCCCGCGTATTTGAGGTGCGTGTTCGCTAGCAGGTTGGCAAGAGCGGGTGTGGTGTTGCTGTGCCCGACCACCAGGAAAACGCCAGTTTTGCTCTTCAGGTCTGCGGCGAAGGCCTCAAGCGCGCGCGGGTCATACAGGTCGATTGCCAACCCCATTTTGTCCGCTGCCGGCTGGGCTGTCTGGCGGGTACGCTTATAGTCAGTTGAATAGACGCCCGTCAGGCCTTTGTCCTCAAGATACCCGGCGATCCACAGGGCGCGGGTGCGGCCCTCTGCCGTCAGGTCTGGGTCGCGCGTGCCGTCAGCTGCTTTCTCGGCGTGGCGCACCAGATAGAAAGTGGCATCTGCCAGTGCAGCAGGTGTGGCGGCGATCAGTAGAGCGAAGAAAACGGCGAAAAGACGGGTCATGATGGGTCCTACTTACAGTGCTCTGACATCCAGGAAGTGACGGTGGTGTTGAAGGCGATGCGGGTCCAGGCAAAGCCGTGATCCCCATCCATCACCACATGACGGAAGGGTTCGGCGCCGCCGGCCATGGCCGCATCCGCCAGCGCCTGCTGGCCTTCAGGCGGCACCACAACATCCTTGCTGGCGGTCACGATCATCAGCGCCCGGCCTTTGAAGGCAGCCATTTTGGACTGCAGGTCGAAAGCTTCCTTGTTGGCGTCCGTTTCCCTGATCAGGTCGGCGAAGCTATAGTCCTTGAGACCCGGCACCGGTGTGTTGGCATCCGCGCTTACGACGATGTTCGGGTCTGCCGTTTCAACGAAATTGACCATGTCGGCGGGGGCGGCTGCCACTGTGCAGGCCAGGCTCGGGTCCGCCGCGCCATTGATCAGTGCGTTGAAGCCGCCCAGACTGTGGCCGAACAGGCTGACGCGGGTGGGGTCTATCCTGTCCTTGCCGGTTTTGCCCTGCGCGCGCACGTATGCGACGGCGGCCTTGGCGTCCGCCACCACATTCGCGAGATGATAGTCGCCGCCTGATCCCCAGGCGCCGCGATAGTGGAAATAAAGCACATTGAAACCGGCCCGTCGCAGCATCTGGGCTGTGTCCAGGTTCTTCTCGTTGCCGGGGAAGCCGTGCAGCATGACAACAGTGGGGTGGGGCCCCGCACCGTTCGCAAGATACATATGGCCATTCATCATGGCCCCTCCACTGGGGACCTGAAGCTCGACCATGCCGGGCGGGTTCGCGACATCAATGGTGCCAGGGTCGCTCAGGAGCGGGTCCGTGTCCGCCATCGCGGGCGCTGAAAGCGCCGCCAGCAAGCCAAGAATGATGCGCATGATAGTCCCCCTGTTCCAGATATGTCCGATTGTGTCTGGTGGTGCTGGCCAAGTAAGGCGCAAGCACGGGGGCGTGTCAATGACAGGCTTCTAACGGCCAGCTTTTAGCCAATTCATCACGCCGCTTGCGGCCTGCTTTCCCTGGGCGAAGCAGGCGGTCAGCAGATAGCCGCCGGTCGGCGCTTCCCAGTCGACCATTTCACCTGCGCAGAAGACGCCGGGAAGGGCATTCAGCATCAGCTGGTCATCCAGTTCCTCGAAGGCCACACCGCCCGCGACACTGATTGCTTCCTCAATGGGGCGCGGACTATCGAGCCTGAGCGGCAGGGCCTTGATGCTACTCGCCAGTTTTGCCGGGTCGCCGAAATCGTCTGCAGACAGGGATTCACGCAGCAGGCCCATCTTGACGCCCGCAAGACCCGTGGCTTTCTTGATGTGGGTGGCCATGGATTTCTTGCCGCGCGGTTTCGAGAGGGCAGTGGTGAGTTGTTCAGCCGCTCGGTCCGGTGTCAGGTCCAGGCACAGCGTGGCAGGGCCATTGGCTTCGATGGCGTCGCGGATGGCAGCAGAAAGCGCATAAATGCTGCTGCCCTCTACCCCGTGTTTCGAGACGACGAAGTCACCTTTGATGGCCTCGCCCTCGAATGTCAGCACCGTGTTCTTCACAGGCTCGCCTTCGAACCGTTCGCGGAAGTGGTCGCTCCAGCGCACGTTGAAGCCGCAGTTGGCCGGGCGAAAAGGGGTTACATGAATGCCGCGCTCCTTGAGGAAGGGCACCCAGCTGCCATCTGATCCTAGCCGGGGCCAGCTGACGCCGCCAAGCGCCAGGATCACGGCCTTTGTCTTCACAGTTACTTCCTGTTCCGGCGTCTGCATGCGCAGGGCGCCGTCTTCTGTCCAGCCGGTCCAGCGGTGCAGGGTCTTGAGCACAGCGTGCCCGTCCTTGAGGCGCGTCAGCCAGGCCCGAAGGAGCGGCGAAGCCTTGAAAGCGGTGGGGAAAATGCGGCCAGAACTGCCGACAAAGGTTTCGGTGTCCAGGCCTTTTGCCCAATCGCGGATTGCCCAGCTGTTGAAGCCGCGGATCGCGTCACCCAGGCGGTCTTCACCCGCGCCGTAGCGCTTGAGGAATGCCTGAATGGGCTCAGAATGCGACAGATTGAGGCCCGATTTGCCCGCCATCAGGAACTTGCGCGCGGGCGTCGGCATGGCGTCATAGATCACAGGCGTGATACCCGCCGCGATCAGGTCTTCCGCCGCCATCAGGCCTGCCGGACCAGCACCAATAATGGCAACATCCACTTGTTCCTCATGGGGCGTCACGGGGTCTCTCTCCGGCAGTCATTCTGGGTGCTTTGTTTGCGCGGACACTAGAGCCATTGGCGGCGGCAGGCAAGCAGCTTTCAGGTGGCCATTTGACGCATGACCCGTATGTGCGGGTCACCATTTTTTCACATAAGTGCGATCATGCTGAAATCGATCAAGCGGCATTTAGGCGGCGTGCAAAACGCCAGATTTTATACCAGATGTTTTTTAGGAGCAGACAATGCCGTTTTCCTTTTTCAAGTCCGCGACAATAGCAGCAGTGTTGTTGGCATCGACAACCCTTCCTTCTTTCGCGGCCGATGGCCTTCAGGGCTGGGCTGATGATGTCCGCCAGGAATTTGCCTCCAAGCAGCGTTACCCGCGCCGCGCCCGTCAGGCCAACATTGAAGGCACCGTTAAGGTTCGCGTTCGTGTGGCGCCTAATGGCGCCATCAGCGGATTCGAGATTGTGGAACGGTCCGGGAATGAGCATCTGGACGCTGAGGCCCTTGACCTGATCGCCCGCGTTGATCCACTGCCGGCTGTTCCAGGTGCCACGGCGGACCAGACGTTTGTCATTCCGCTGAATTTCCGCATGGTGAATTCGGTCGCTGAAGCACCGACGCTTGAAGACGTGTCCGATGACATGACCGTGTGGCAGAAGCAGGTCGAGCGCCAGGTGGTTGAGCGCCAGACCTATCCACAGTATCTGATCAACCGCGGCGTTGAAGGCAGCGTAAAGCTTCGTGTGGACGTGGCCGCAAATGGCCTGGTGACGAACACCCGGCTGCTGCAGTCTTCCGGGAATGAAGAGCTGGACGAAGAAGCGCTTCTGATGGCAGCCGACCTGACCCTGCCGCAGCTGCCTGAAGGCAAGGACAGCTTCACGCTGGTTTTGCCGCTTAAATATGCGATCAAGGCCGCGCGGGTAAATCTCTCGCGCCGTTAGGGCTGTCGCCAGAAAAGCAAAGAGGCGGCATTGGTGGCCGCCTCTTCTGTCTTTTACTTCTGCAAAGCTTAGACAATCAGGGTTGGTGCTGCCACGAGCGTCGGCACAGAATTTGTATTCGGAATGCCTGTTTCACCTGAAATAGCAACCATCGTTTCGGAATAGAAACCATTAAAGCGTGCTTGCATGGTGTGGCCATATGCGCCCAGGTGCTCGAAGATCACCCAGTCGCCTTCCGACACGTCGACCGGCAGCGGGAAGGGGCCTTCCATCTTGTCGCAGCTGTCGCAGGTTGGGCCGAAGCAGCGATAGAAGCTGGTCTCTTCCAGCACTTCGCGGCCATCTTCCGTGATCAGCGACAGCGGGAAAGGCCACTCAGGCACGCCGGCATCAAAGAGGGCGCCATAGGTGCCGTCGTTGAGGTACAGGTCAGTGCCTTTGCGGAGTTCCACGCGGGCCGCAACGGCGCCGGATTCGGCAACCAGCGCCCGGCCGGGCTCGCACAGGCTTTCAGCATCGGCAAAACCGTGCATATCAAGCGCGCTGTGGATGGTCTGGAAATAGCTGTCGAGCGCTGGTGGCTCCATGCCTGGGTATGCCACAGGGAAGCCGCCGCCAACGTCAATCACGTCCAGCTTGATGCCGGCGTGGCGCACAACCGCCGCCGCCTGCAGGATCGCTTCGGAGAAAGCACCCGGGCGCATGCACTGGCTGCCGACATGGAAGCTGACACCCAGTTTCTTCGCGACCTGACGAGCACGGTTCAGAAGCATCGGCGCCATATCAAGCGGCGCACCGAACTTGCCGGACAGCTCATAAGCCGCGCCTTTGGCGGACACGCCAAGGCGGAGGAACAGCTCCAGGTCTTCGGCATAGCCGGTTTCCTCGAGGATTTTATTGAGCTCATCCATGTGGTCGAACGCGAAAGAACGCACACCCATCATGTAGGCGCGGCTGATCGCCTGACGGCTCTTGATCGGGTGCATGAAATAAAGCTTCGCACCAGGCAGCAGGCCCGCTACCAGCTCAACCTCGCGGATGGAGGCCACGTCGAAATCACGCACGCCTTCCGCCCACAGGGTTTTGAGAACTTCTGCGTGCGGGTTAGCTTTTACGGCATACATGGAACGGCCGCGGAAACCAGTCAGGAATTCGGCGGCCTTGTCCTTCAGCACGTCCGGGAAGAACAGATGCACGCTGTCGTTCGATGCCTCGGCTTCGATGGCACCACGGATGGAGGAGTAGCAATTCAGATCGCCATAGTGTCCGCGAAAATCTTCAGATGGGGACGATGGGCGTACAATTTCCAATACCTGCATTGGCCTGGATTCCTTCAAATGTGAGGAAAGAAAAGCACGTGACCCTTCAGGAAACAGCACCGAGGGTCTTGGACAGGGCCGCCAGCGCAGTGCCGGCGTTTGGCGCATCAGTTAGCGATGCGCGGATGTATGGAAAAGCTTCAGTACAACTGAAAAATAGTCGTACATGTCGGCCGACAGGAAAAGTCGGTTGGCTTCGAATTCGTGGGATGCAGACAGTTGCTGCAGCGCCTCTTTGCGTGCGGTACGGATCATTCCGGCAAACCCCTCAATCAACTTTGACCGGATAGTGGCCGGCCCCAATCAACAAAGGACGATTTGCGTCGTTACCCGTACATGGCTACCGGAAGCCTGATGGCTTGTCTGCCCGGGAGTCGTGGCACGTGCGCTTTTTACGTCTGGCGGGGTAAATGATGTTTTTTTACGCTGATTGCAAGCGATTTTTTCTGCGCGTTTTTCCTAGAAGGGCACGGGGGCTTCAAAGGTGAGCATTTCCGCCGTTTCAGGGTGCCTTAGCGTCAGTGTTTTTGCGTGCAGTTGCAGGCGCGGTGCGGCCTCCAGTGCTTCCCCTTCAGCGTACAAATTGTCACCCAGAATCGGATGGCCCGCGTGCTGCAGGTGCACCCGGATCTGGTGCGTCCGACCCGTCGCCGGCTCACAACGAAGCAGGCTGTATACGCC
>JBNKYQ010000017.1:0-20254 GCA_050300975.1 Kordiimonas sp. | reverse complement strand
GGTGCTGTTGAGCGACCTTGCCCTACCTGCCAACTTCAAGATTCATTGGGCGCCAGACGGCAACCATGACCTAAGCCCGCGAAAAGCCTCTGGCCATACGCAGGCCAGCAACCTGGCTGCCGCCATGGAGGCAATCACCACCTTTGCTGGTACCCTTTAACGCTGCAGCATCTTCTGCGCGGCATCGACAAATTTCTTGCTGTTATCATCCTGGGTCAGGTCAGGACGGGGCGGCACGGTCAGCCCTTTCTGCACCGCCGGCCGCGCTTTCAGCCGGTCGGTCCAGTCTTTCAGGTTGTCTAACCCGTCCAGCGACAGCCCGGCCCAGCCGTGCGCCATCACCCATGGGAAACAGGCGATATCGGCAATGGAATAGTCTTCGCCCGCCAGATAGGGGCTTTCAGAAAGCCTGCGATCCAGGATGCCATAGAGCCGAAGCGTTTCATTCTGGTAGCGTTCGATGGCAGACGGAATCTTCTCAGGGAAATAGCGGAAGAACACATTCGCCTGCCCCTGCATGGGTCCAAGGCCGCCCATCTGGAACATCAGCCACTGGATGACAAGCGACCGGCCTTTCGCGTCCGCTGGCATCAATTTCCCGGCTTTTTCCGCCAGATACATCAGGATCGCGCCCGATTCGAACACGGCGAAATCATCTGCATCGTGGTCAACAATCGCGGGGATTCTGCCATTGGGGTTGATCCTGGTGAACCAGTCTTCCTTCTGCGCGCCAGATGACAGCTCGATTGCCTTCACCTCATAGGGCAAGCCAAGTTCCTCAAGGGCAATCGATACCTTGTAGCCGTTCGGTGTTGCCGCTGTATAGAATGTGATCATGGGTCACGCCTCCTCGCTGTTGCCAACCAAGATAAGAACTGAGGCGAAAGTTTAAAGAAACAAGCCAGTCACATTTTCGGCATCACAAGAAAGGGGGCCTGAAGCCCCCTTGAATCGTATTTCGCGAACGGCCTGTTGCGGTCACCGATTTTGGCGGTTCTCGATCAGGTCATCAACCACGCCCGGGTCAGCAAGCGTTGATGTGTCGCCCAGATTGCCGAACTCGTTTTCTGCAATCTTGCGCAGAATCCGGCGCATGATCTTGCCGGACCGTGTCTTCGGCAGGCCTGGCGCGAACTGGATAAAGTCCGGCGTCGCGATCGGACCGATTTCCTGACGCACAAGGGCCACCAGGTCCTTGCGCAGTTGGTCGGATGGCTCGACACCTTCAAACAGCGTGACATAGGCATAGATGCCCTGGCCCTTGATGTCGTGCGGGAAGCCCACCACAGCGGCCTCCGCCACCAAGTCATGCTCAACCAACGCCGATTCCACCTCCGCCGTGCCCATGCGGTGGCCAGACACATTGATCACATCGTCTACCCGCCCTGTAATCCAATAATAGCCTTCTTCGTCGCGGCGACAGCCGTCACCAGTGAAATAGAGGCCCTTGTATGTGGAGAAATAGGTCTGCTTGAAACGTTCATGGTCGCCATAAACCGTGCGCATCTGGCCCGGCCAGCTATCGGTAATCACGAGGTTGCCCGACGTGGCGCCTTCCAGGAATTTGCCGTCCTGATCCACAAGCGCCGGCTTCACGCCAAACATCGGCTTGGTGGCAGACCCGGGCTTGAGGTCGGTCGCCCCCGGCAGCGGCGCGATCATCACACCGCCCGTTTCCGTTTGCCACCAGGTGTCCACGATCGGGCAGCGCTCTTCGCCCACCACCTTGTGGTACCAGAGCCAGGCTTCCGGGTTGATCGGCTCACCCACTGTGCCCAGGAGGCGGATTGAGGACCGGTCATGCTGATTTACGAAATCGTCGCCCAGGCGTTCAAGGGCCCGGATAGCGGTTGGTGCGGTGTAGAAGATATTCACCTTGTGCTTTTCGCACACCTGCCAGAAACGGCCCGCGTCGGGATAGGTTGGGATGCCCTCAAATACCAGCGTCGTCGCACCGTTTGCGAGCGGGCCATAGACGATATAGCTGTGGCCTGTGACCCAGCCTACATCCGCCGTACACCAATAAATCTCGTCCTTCTTGTAGTCGAAGACATACTCATGGGTCATCGACACCCAGACCATATAGCCGCCGGTGGTGTGCAGTACGCCCTTGGGTGTGCCGGTCGAGCCAGAGGTGTACAGGATGAACAATGGGTCTTCCGCGCTCATTTCCTCGGGCGGGCAATCAGCTGAGACGGCAGCAGCAGCTTCGTGATACCAGACATCGCGGCCATCGGCCCATTTGACCTCACCGCCCGTACGCTTCACCACAACCACCGAGGAAACATCTGGGCACTGTTCGAGCGCCGCGTCCACATTGGCCTTGAGCGGCACTTTCTTCGAACCGCGCAGGCCTTCGTCTGCCGTGATCACCAGTGTGGACTGGCAGTCCAGAATGCGGCCCGCAAGCGCGTCAGGAGAAAACCCGCCGAACACCACGGAATGCACAGCGCCAATCCGCGCGCAGGCCAGCATGGCGTAAACGGCTTCCGGAATCATCGGCATATAGATGGTGACACGGTCACCTTTCTTCGCGCCGCGGCCCTTCAGCACATTGGCAAAGCGGCAGACATGCTCATAAAGCTCGCCATAGGTAATATGCTTGCTATCCGCCGGGTCATCACCTTCCCAGATGATGGCGGTGTCGTTCGCGCGCTCGGGCAAGTGACGGTCAATACAGTTGGCAGAAGCGTTGAGCGTGCCGTCCTCGAACCATTTGATCGAGATATCGCCGGTAAAACTGGTGTTCTTCACCTTGGTGAATGGCGTCATCCAGTCGATCCGACCAGCCTGGTCTTTCCAGAAACCATCCGGGTCAGAAACAGACCGCTCATACAGGGCGTCATACTGCTCCTTCGTGCAGTGTGTATTTTCACGCGCCGATGCCGGTACTGGAAAAACAAAATGCTCACTCATTGCCTACTCCCTCCAAAAAATGCACCGGCGATCATGCAACCTCATCGGGGCGGTTGCAACCCTTGGAATGGCAACGATGTCATAAAACACACGCTTTTTTCTTTTCTGGCTATCAATAAAAGAAAAGCGCGCTATCTTTTGCGCCATGACCCAAACCCAGGACCAGACATCGCGCGGTATCATCGCTTGTGTATGTGGTGCCGTCGGTATCAGCTCGGCCGCTATCTTCATGCGGCTGGCCGATGTGACTCCGGCAGCTTCCGCTTTCTGGCGCCTTGCGATGGCGGCGCCGGTCCTGATCCTCATCTATTGGCTCAGCGCGCGAAAAAAGGGCAGGCCATCTCTTATGCCCTCAAAGGCCGAAAGCGGCTGGATATTGCTGGTCGGCCTCCTATTTGCATCGGAACTGTTCACCTGGCACTGGTCGGTCAGCAAAACCACCGTTGCCAATGCCACCCTGCTCGCCAATATGGCCACGATTTTTGCGGCACTCTACAGTTTCGCGCTGTTTGGCGAACGGTTTAACCGGCGTTTCCTTGGCGGCATGATATTGGCCCTTGGGGGTGCAGCCCTCCTGATGGGCCGGAATGCTGAACTGAACCCGGCCTTTATCCCGGGTGACCTTTTGGGGATGCTGACGGCTGTCCTCTATGGTGGCTATATCGTGGGGGCGGCCCGCGCCAGGCGTGTGCTCGATGCGCCTCTGCTGATGGCAGGCACGGCGGTGGTCTCTGCCCTTCTTCTGGCACTCCCGCTGCTGTGGGTAGACGGGCCGGTCCTGCCCGTCACAAGCGCGGGCTGGACACCGCTTATCGGGCTGGCGCTCATTGCCCATGTTCTGGGGCAAAGCCTGATTGTCTACGGCCTTGCACATGTTCCGGCAGCACTGGGTGCCCTGTGCCTCTTAATCCAGCCGGTCATTTCAGCCCTTTGGGCCTGGTGGCTTTTTGGCGAAGCGCTCGGGCCACTTCACATGGTTGGCGCAGCAGCAGTCCTTGGCGGCATCTGGGCCGCCCGGCAAAGCAACAAGCAGAAAATCCTGAAACCGACTGGTTGATTACCAGTCAGACATCATCGAGGGGCCACCGGACTTTTTGTTGGCAACAATCCGCCAAAGCTTGAGATCACCCGTTTCCAGAAGCTTCTTACGGCGCGTCCAGAATTCGGCTTCCCGCATCAGTGTCTGGATCATCATGGTGCCATCTTCACGCTTGGCGAGCTTGGCCGCCACTTCATCCGCACCAGCCCAAGCGTGGTTGATCATATCAACATATTGCATGCTGATATCTTCCGATACGCGAACCTGCAGGTGATGCTTCTTCAAGAGATCAACAAGGTCTTCCGCGAGCACAGGGAAAGGATGGCGGCGTTCGCCCACGACCCATTCCTTGTATTTGTCCTTGCCAAGAACGGCATCAGAACCGATCACATATTCGGTCATCAGGAAAAGGCCGCCCGGTTTCAGCTTTTCCTCGATCTTGGCGATCATGTTGGACTTATCTTCAATGGTGAACAGGGCTTCCTTGGACAGCGCGCGATCATACTTCCGGTCAAAACCCTCAAAGTTTTCCGGTTCATACTGTTCGAGCTGCGCCTTTTTCTCCAGGCCTGCCATCTTGGAAAGCTTGCGGCCTTTGTCGACAAGCATCTCCGACTGTTCGAAGCCAGTGATCCATACACCGAACCTGTCCACCAAAACGCGGCTGGGGCCACCGAGGCCCGCGCCGATCTGCAACATGGACATTTCAGGGCTGAGTGCCAGCAGTTTGGAGAGCGAGACGATATAATCCGGGCCTCCAGGGCCACAAAACCCCTTGCCCCAGATATATTGCGCGATGTCGACAGTAGCGGCATCCCACGGATCGAGATTTTCCGCGCTCATCACTTTCGGGCGTTCAGCTTTCGGCTCCTCGGAAAAGTCCATTTCCGGTTTGCCTTCACGCTCGCTCAGGCGCTTCTTGATATCGTCCGTGTCATAGCCTTCCCACCAAGCTTTCAAGCGCAGCTTCAGTGGTACTTTCGCATCAGGTTTCTTTTGCTTTGTTGCCAAATTTCACACCCACGCAATGCCAAAGGCCCGACAAAAGTCGGATGCCTTTTCCTCCCAACTACCAATATGAAAACCGAACGGGGCTTTTTTGCAAGCCCCGATCGACTGTTTACATAAAGATTTTTGTACCGCTAGCCGCGCAGAACTGCGCCAACAGCCTTTTCTGCCGCCGCGCAAACCTTGGCGGAGATCGCCTCGATATCCTTCTCGGTGAAGGTTTCATCCTTCGGCTCAAGCAACACGCTAACCGCGATTGATTTCTGCCCTTCTGGTACGCCCTTGCCTTCATAAACGTCGAAAATCCCGACATCTGCAATGAAGGCCTTATCGGCGCCCTGAACTGCGCGCACAAGGTCAGCAACCTTGGCATCACGGTCCATCAGGAAGGCGAAATCACGCTCAACCGACTGAAGTTTGGAGACCACAAGCGCCCCTTTCGCAGCACCGGTTTTCTTCGGTGCAGGCACACGGTCCAGATACACTTCAAAGCCGACAACCGGACCATCCACATCCAGCGCTTTCAGCACCTTGGGATGCAGTTCACCGAAGCTTGCAAGGATGTTCTTCGGCCCAAGACGCAGTGTGCCCGACCGGCCAGGGTGATAATAGTCAGGTGCCTCGTCAAATACCTGCAGGTTCGTGGGCGCCCCCACAGCTTCAAGGGCTGCAAGCGCATCCCGTTTGGCGTCAAACACATCAACCGAGCGGTTCGCAGCTGCCCAGTGACGTCCTGCATTCCGACCGGCGCGCAGGCCTGCCGCAACCAGAAGCTGGCCTTTGTCAGTATCGTTTTCATAGACAGGGCCGACTTCAAACAAGGCCACAACGTCCGCGCCGCGATCGCGGTTGCGCTGCGCCGCCTGCATCAGGTTCGGCAGGATGGATGGACGCATGCAGTCAAGCTCACTGGAGATCGGGTTATCAACTACCAGTGTCTCGTCGCCACCACCGAACAGGACAGCAAAGTCGCGGGTCATGAAAGACCAGGTAACCGCTTCATGCATGCCGATGCCCGCCAGCCGGCGCTTGGCGGCCCGGGCCCGCTTCTGGCGCGGGCTCAGGGTCGTGCCGGCTTTATGGTCTGTGGCTGGCAGTGGGGCGCTTGGAATATTGTCCAGCCCGTGAATACGCAAAACCTCTTCCACAATGTCAGGCTCGCCTTCCACATCCACGCGCCACGAAGGCACATGCACGGTAAAGGGGTCATTACCTTCAACCTTGAAGCCGAGTTTTTCCAGAATCGCGACACTCTCGCTCGCTGGCAGGTCAAGGCCGCCCAGGGTTTTAACGCGCTCCGAGCGGAACGGAACGGTCTTGTTCCAAACCGTATCGCTGCCGGCTTCAAAAACGTGACTCACTTCGCCGCCGCACAGATCAAGGATCATCTTGGTGGCGACCTCGATACCGTCGCGGATGAACAGCTCATCCACACCGCGTTCAAACCGGTAGCGCGCGTCGGTGATCAGGCCGTGGTCACGGCCTGTGAAGGCAGTGCGTTTGGGGTCAAACAGCGCCGCTTCCAGAACCACATCTGTGGTGTCATCCGAACAGCCTGAAGCCAGACCGCCGATGATGCCGCCAAAGCCTTGTGGGCCGGTGTTGTCAGCAATCACCGTTTCACCACCCTTGGCGGTATATTCCTTGTCGTCGAGTGCTGTGAATGTCTCGCCCGCCTTGGCAAGGCGCGCCTTCAGGTCACCGGTCAGTTTGCTGGCGTCATAGACGTGCAGCGGGCGACCAAGGTCGTGCGTGATATAGTTGGTGACATCCACAAGTTTCGAGATCGGACGCAGACCAATCGCCTTCAGCCGGTCCTGCAGCCACTGTGGGCTTGCACCGTTCTTGACACCCCGGAAACGCCGGCCCAGGAACTGGGTACAGGCGCTTTTGGCCTCGATAGGCAGGTCGATGGAGACCTTGACGTCGCTTTCGAACGTGCCTTCGATTTTTTCAACTGTCAGGGGCTTGAGGGTGCCGAGGCCCGCTGCGGCCAGATCGCGCGCGATGCCGTATACGCCCAGGCAGTCCTGGCGGTTCGGCGTGATCTCGATGTCGATCACTGGATCGTCCAGTTCAGCATAGTCCACATAGGAGGTGCCCACAGGCGCATCCGCAGGCAGCTCAATGATGCCGTCATGATCGTCGCCGAGCTCAAGCTCACGCGCGGAACACATCATGCCGATGCTCTCGACACCGCGGATCTTGGCTTTCTTCAGTGTGACATCAAGGCCAGGCACATAGTCACCAGGACGGCCAAGAACCACCTTGATGCCTGCACGGGCGTTGGGCGCGCCACAGACGATCTGCATTTCTTCCGTACCGTTCGATACCTTGCAGACCTTCAGCTTATCAGCGTCCGGGTGCTTTTCAGCAGACAGCACTTCGGCGACAGTAAAGGCGCCAAGTTTCTCGGCCGGGTTTTCAACCGTATCAACCTCAAGGCCGATGGCGTTCAGTTTGGCAACGATAACGTCGAGGCTCGCATCCGTTTCCAGATAGTCCTTGAGCCAGCTTAGGGAAAATTTCATCGGCTGAGCCCTCCTGCGAGCGTGGGAAGATCAAGGGCGCGGAACCCGTAGTGTTTGAGCCAACGCAGGTCGGCGTCAAAGAAGGCGCGGAGGTCGTTCATGCCGTACTTCAGCATGGCCAGGCGGTCGATACCACAACCGAAGGCAAAGCCCTGATATTCGTTCGGGTCAAGGTTGCAGGCCTTCAGCACGTTCACATTGACCATGCCGGAACCCAAAATCTCCAGCCAGTCATTGCCGTCGCCGATTTTCACGGTGCCGCCCTCGAAGCTGCACTGCACGTCAACTTCCATGGAAGGTTCCGTGAACGGGAAATAGGAGGGGCGCAGGCGGAGCGTTACAGCGTCCACTTCAAAGAAGGCCTTGAGGAAAGCTTCAAGCGTGCCCTTCAGGTGGCCAAGGTGCGTATCACGGTCGATCACAAGACCTTCCACCTGGTGGAACATCGGGGTGTGAGTCGCGTCCGAATCCGAGCGGTAGGTGCGGCCCGGCGCAATAATGCGAATCGGAGGCTCTTTTGAAAGCATGGTACGGATTTGCACAGGGCTTGTGTGCGTCCTGAGCACCTTCCGGTCACCGCTCGCATCAGGCTTCAGATAGAAAGTATCATGGTCCTGACGGGCAGGGTGCTCTTCAGGGATGTTGAGCGCCGTGAAGTTATGGAAATCGGTTTCCACATCGGGGCCTTCAGCCACATCAAAGCCAAGGTTTGCGAAGATTTCAGCGATCTCATCCATCACCTGGCTGATCGGGTGCACGCTTCCAGACACGTGTTCCTGGACCGGCAGGGTCACATCCACGCGCTCATCTCGAAGCCGGGCATCAAGGGCTGCTTCTTCCAAAGTGTCCTTGCGCGCTGCAATCTCGTCCGCCACCAGGTTCTTCAGGCCATTCAGGGCTGGGCCCATCTCTTTGCGTTCCTCGGGGCTCATGCCGCCAAGGCCCTTCATAAGCTGGGACACGCTGCCTTTCTTGCCGAGTGTGGAGACCCGGACTTCCTCAAGCGCGTTCAGATCAGTGGCCGACGCAATCTGGGCCGCGATCTCTTCCTTAAGCGCTGAAATCTGTTCCTGCATTTTTCTTCCGCTTTTTCGAGCAATCAAATCTTTAAAACAAAGGTTTGTTTCACTTGGCCCATAATGGGGTGACAAGCAAATAAAAAGAGGACCCCGCCAACGGCCAGGCCCTCTTTAAAGTCTTGGTGTTTGCTGTCGCAAACCAGCCTTAGTTGGCGAGGGCGGTCTTAGCCTGATCCACAAGCGCTTCAAAAGCTGTTGGTTCGTGAATAGCAAGGTCGCTCAGTACTTTGCGGTCCAGCTCTACACCAGCGAGCTTCAGACCATGCATGAACTGACCGTATGGCAGGCCGAGAGCGCGCGCACCGGCGTTGATCCGCTGAATCCAGAGAGCGCGGAAGTTGCGCTTCTTGGCTTTGCGGTCGCGGTATGCGTACTGGCCGGCTTTTTCAACAGCCTGACGAGCAACTTTGATGGTATTCTTGCGACGGCCCCGGTAGCCTTTAGCTTCCTCGAGGACCTTCTTGTGACGAGCGTGCGATGTTACACCGCGCTTAACACGTGCCATGGTATATTCTCCTTAACCCTTGAAGACCCGTTCGGCTTAGCCGCCGTAGGGCATGAACTTCTTGACGATGTTGGCATCGGCGTCACAAAGGACGGTGGTGCCACGCTGGTTGCGGATTTGCTTATTGGTGCGCTTGATCATGCCGTGTTGTTTACCGGCTTGGTTTGCACGCACTTTACCAGAAGCGGTCAAGCTAAAGCGTTTCTTAACGCTCGATTTCGTTTTCATCTTGGGCATTTTTTGTCCTTACTTAAACTTAAAGTTCCGACATAACTGAACAGCCACGGCAGCCCTTTACTGGCCGGACGGTTCGATGAAGCGCGCTGTATAGCGCCCAAAGCCCCTGTTTGCAAGAAGATTCCTTGAGGACTCAACAAACGGTACGCGGCTTGCTTGTGTGAAATGGAACCTCGTGAAATGATAGGCATAATCCGTGCCTTCAGGAGCCACCATGAAACGCCTTACTGTCATTCTTCTATCTGTCTTTTTGTTCAGCCTTCAGGCGTTGGCCGCGCCCGCGCTTTGGCGCATGGCAGATGACGATACTGAAGTCCATATCTTCGGCACACTGCATATGCTCGAAAAAGGCACCACCTGGGCCAACGCCAGCATTACCAACGCTTTCAGTGCGGCGGAGGCCCTTGTTGTCGAGCTTGACGACCGGGAACTTGAGCGGGCAGGCCCTCTGTTCATGGAGGCTGGAAAACTGCCTCTGGGCGTGAGTATGCGCCAGTTGGTTGGCGACGGAATCTACAATGACGTCCGGCGGCTGGCACGCCAGATGGACCTTCAGGAAAACGCTTTTCAGAATGTCAGGCCGTGGTTTGCGGGCATGTCGCTGACCGTCGTCAGCCTGAACAAAATGGGATATGACCCTTCAAGCGGCGTGGATCAGGCCTTGATCGGCGAGGCCCTTCGCCTCAGGAAACCGATTCTCGGTATCGAGACTGCGGCCCAACAGGTCGATCTGTTTGCATCCCTGACACCCAGCCAGGACAAGGCCATGCTGGTCGATGCCCTGAGGCAGTCAGTGAACATCAAGGCCTATATGACTGACCTCCAGGATGCCTGGATCGACGGTGACGAAGCCACGCTCGACAGGCTTCTGAACGGCGAACTGATGCAGAAAGACGGCTTGGGGGACCACCTGCTCTATGGACGCAATCAGATGTGGGCGAGCCAGCTATCGCGCCTGATGGACAAGCCTGGCCGCTTTTTTGTTGCTGTCGGCACTGCTCACGTGGTGGGCGAAAAATCCCTGATCGTGTTCCTCTCAAAGCAAAACCGTTTCATAGAACGGGTTCAATAGGGCATCCATGGCAGGCTATTCAGGCACACCGCTGGTCAAGAAACTGGGCATCAAGGACGGCTTCGCTGTTCAGTTCATTCATGCGCCCGACCATCTCCAAGCCCTGATCGGGCCATTGCCCACGGGCGTTACGGAAAGCCAAACAGCCTGTGACTTCATCCATGCCTTCTATCAAGAGAGGGCCCTGTTTGAAGCAGACATCGACGGCTTCCTGAAGGCCATCAAGCGTGACGGCATGATCTGGATAAGCTGGCCGAAGAAGGCCTCAAAAGTGCCGACAGATATGACTGAAGATGTTGTACGGACTGTGGCGCTGCCGCTTGGGCTGGTTGATGTGAAGGTTTGCGCAGTGGATGACGTGTGGTCCGGGCTAAAGCTCGTGATCCGGAAAGAACTGCGCTAGCGATTATTCTCGGCCTTCAGGGTATCAAGTTCGGCCTGAAGGCGATCAATCTCTTCCTGTTGCGCAACAAAAAGGCGGGCGCCCGCATCAAACGCCATACCGATCGGTGCGACCCAGTCTTCCTCCTGTTGAGGATACATGGAAAAATCGTCCCCAAATAATGGGGCAGGGACATCAGGGAAATAATGTTGGCGGATGGCCTCATTGCCCTCGGCAAACTGGGCTAGAAATTCTTGAGCACGTGCCTGGGATGGCTTCACCCCGACGCCGCCGCTGAAATGCTTTTCCAGCATCCGCACCAACGCCATTCGGTAATGTTCCGACTTGTCCCCAAACCGCATCCGCCTCTTGTTGTTGAAGGCTGCCAGGAAGCGCTGGGCCAGCCGGTCGATTGACGGATTCTTGCTGCCCGGGACCACCCACGCGGCTTCATGAGGTAATCCGGTGACATATCGAAAGTCTGCCAGCAGGTCCCCGTTAAGAAGGGTGGTCCGGTCAAACAAGCGAACCGTCAGGGCCTCTTTGCCAAAGACTTGGGCATACAACATACAGGTCCGCCAGAAATCGAAGGAGAGCGGACGCCGGTCCTTCACTGCCATATCCGGCTTCCGGCGAGTCTGCCCAACCTTGAGGGCTGTCGAAAAAAGGCTGGTCGCGGCCAAGTCCTGACGGCGGATGTAGAAGATGATCCTTACATCATCCGCCAGTTCCCTCAGAAGAGTTGCCAGCCGCTCCAGCTCTGCCACGGTGCCGATCCGGCTGTGGCAATGCTCATTCGTCAGAATGATCTTCTCGGGCGCCGCGGCGGCGACTTCGTCTAACAAAGCCTGCCTGAAGGTTGCGTGAAAGGCATCCAGCTGATCTTCGGTTTCAACTCCGACCTGTGCCAACAGGTTTTTTCGGCCACAGTCGCGCATCGCATAGGCCGCCAATGCAGGCTGATTGTCGGCCCCCGGGGATACCGGAAAAAGACAGCCTTGCTCTGTCAAAATATCCCGGTTGGCACGAAGAAAGGCCTGAATACTGGTAGAGCCGGTTTTCTCGGCACCGATATGCAGATAACAGATTTTCGCGCGCGCCATGGCTACTGTCCTGCTAGCTGTTGATGCTGTCGGCGATAGCCCGCGCGGCCGCGGCTGGGTCGTCAGCCAGCGTGATAGGTCGGCCGATCACCAGCACATCCGCACCAGCCGTTACTGCATCAGCTGGGGTCATCACCCGCTTCTGGTCACCGACCGCACTCCCCACTGGGCGGATGCCCGGGACGACAAGCTTGAAGTCGGCTGCCGTGGCCAATCGTGCTAGGGCGATTTCACGCGGACTGCACACCATGCCGTCTAGGCCATTTCGGTGCGCAAGCCCGGCGAGCCGCGCCACTTGGTCGGCAACCACGTCATGGACGCCAATGGCCTTGAGGTCGTTATCATCCATGCTGGTCAGAATTGTCACGCCCGTCACCCAGGGCTTGTCATGGCCGTGCTTCAATGCTTCCTCAGCCGCTGTTTCTGCCGCCCGGCGCATCATCTCCGGACCACCCTGGGTGTGGATGGTCAGAATCTTCGGGCCAAGCGGCGCCACTGCGCGGATCGCGCCAGCAACCGTGTTCGGAATATCGTGGAACTTGAGATCAAGGAAGATCGACATGCCAGTTTCGGCCACTGCCTTGAAACCGTCCGCGCCATTCGCGCAGAAAAACTCCAGCCCCAATTTGACGCCACCCACAGTGCCCTTCAGCTTTTTCGCAAGCGCCACAGCAGATGCGGTCTCGGTAGTATCAAGGGCACAGAAAATGCGGTCACTTGGCTTCATCGGGCATCCTTTCTTCGGTCAGCAGCAGACAAGAGCTGGATGCAGGACTTACTCGTCTTTCACCCGGTTTGGCAAGGCTTCACTATCGCCGCCGCTGGCGCCAATCGCCGCTGTGCGGTGAGCATCTCCCGCTTTTGCCTTGTGGGCATCTTCCGACAGGGCAGAAACCTGGTCTTCAAGATAGGCCGCGCGGCGTTCAGCCTGCCGGCGCCGAGCGAATCCCTTCAGCCTCAACCAACCGGTTACCCCAGCCGCAAGCATAAGCCCAATGAAAATACCTGCGAACACCAGCATGAAAGCAGGTACAGGAAAGGTAAAATCAAAGGGTGAGAAACTAAGTTCGACAGGAAGCCGGTTATTAACCGAGAAATAGATCAGGAAAAGCGCCAGCAGAATCCAGAAAAGGCGACGAATCAAGCTGGCGAGCGACTGTGCCATGTCAGTCTTTCATGCAAATTAAGGTGAGTTTTGAGCGCCTTGATCAGTTGTTCAGACGCTCGCGAAGGTCCTTGCCGGTCTTGAAATAGGGAACCCGCTTTTCAGCAACTTCCACCTTTTCGCCGGTACGCGGATTGCGGCCAACCCGGGCAGGACGCTCCTTGACGGAAAAGGCGCCAAAACCCCGGAGTTCCACGCGGTCGCCGCGGGAAAGGGCTGCTGTTATTTCATCGAAAATCTTGGAAACAATGCGCTCAACATCCCGGTAATAGAGATGGGGGTTGGCTTCGGCTATTTTTGCAATCAACTCAGATTTGATCATCTGCGTCCTCCCCTGGGGGCCAAAATCTTGTGCACTCAAAACCCGGGTACCAAATGTGCTTTTTCCAAAAGTGCCATCTGATGAGGCTGCCGTCAAGATAAGCCTTTCAATTAAAAGAGCTTTTAACAAAAAGAATCGATTCGGAACATCCCAAGCGCCCGTATTTGACGATTCCCGCACCCCCTTTTCATAGCTTGCCCGCTGGTAGAATTCAGGCTGCAAAAAGAAAAGGCCGCCCCAGATGGAGCGGCCTTCAAATCAGGTCCCCGAAGGGTATTCCGATTATTTGTCTTCTTTGGCTTTCTCAAGGGCAGCGCCCAGGATGTCACCAAGGCTTGCGCCGGAGTCTGCAGAACCATACTGCTCAACAGCAGCTTTTTCTTCCGCAACTTCGAGGGCCTTGATGGACAGGTTCATCTTGCGGGAACCTTTGTCAACGCCAGTTACCATTGCGTCAACCTTGTCGCCTTCAGCGAAACGCTCAGGGCGCTGGTCAGCACGGTCACGAGCCAGGTCGGAACGACGGATAAAGGCAGTTACGCCGCTGTCGCCAACTTCAACTTCGATACCGTTGTCGTTAACGGCTTTAACAACACAGGTAACCTGCTCACCTTTCTTCTTGGAAGAAACGTTTGCAAATGGGTCACCGCCAAGTTGCTTGATGCCGAGGCTGATGCGCTCTTTCTTGGTGTCGACGTCCAGAACAACGGCTTTAACAGTGTCGCCTTTCTTGTAGTCCTGGATGGCTTCTTCACCGGAACGCTCCCAATCGAGGTCCGAGAGGTGAACCATGCCGTCAACATCGCCGTCGAGGCCAATGAACAGACCGAATTCGGTGATGTTCTTAACTTCGCCTTCGATTTCAGTACCTTGTGGGTACTTGCCTTCGAACGCTTCCCATGGGTTCTCGCCACACTGCTTGAGGCCGAGGGAGATACGACGCTTGGAAGGATCAACTTCCAGAACCATAACTTCCACTTCCTGGCTGGTGGAAACGATCTTGCCTGGGTGTACGTTTTTCTTAACCCAGCTCATCTCGGATACGTGCACGAGGCCTTCAACACCGGACTCGAGCTCAACGAAGGCGCCGTAGTCAGTGATGTTGGTAACCGTACCGGTGAACTTGGCGCCCACTGGGTATTTGGCTTCGATGCCTTCCCATGGGTCAGCAGCAAGCTGCTTCATGCCAAGGCTGATGCGCTGCGTTTCTGGGTTGATGCGAACAACCTGTACCTTCACGGTCTCACCGATGGAGAGAACTTCAGAAGGATGGTTCACACGACGCCAGGAGATGTCGGTAACGTGCAGGAGGCCGTCAATGCCGCCCAGGTCAACGAATGCACCGTAGTCAGTGATGTTCTTAACAACACCCTCAACGGCATCACCCTCTTCGAGTTTGCCCATGAGCTCGAGACGCTGCTCAGCGCGATCCTCTTCGAGAACGGCACGACGGGAAACAACGATGTTGCCACGACGACGGTCCATTTTCAGGATCTGGAACGGCTGCTCGATGTTCATCAGAGGCGTTACGTCACGGATTGGACGGATATCAACCTGGGAACCTGGCAGGAACGCAACAGCGCCGGACAGATCAACAGTGAAGCCGCCTTTAACGCGACCGAAGATAACGCCGTCAACGCGTGCATCGCCTTCGAAGGCTTTCTCAAGCTCGGTCCAAGCTTCCTCGCGGCGAGCTTTGTCGCGCGACAGGATCGCTTCACCAAGAGCGTTCTCAACGCGGTCAACGTATACCTCTACGGTGTCACCAACGTTGATCTCAGCGGATTTACCGGCTGGAGCGAATTCTTTGAGTGGAACGCGGCCTTCAGCTTTGAGCCCGATGTCCACAATTGCGAAGTCGTTTTCTACGGAAACGACGGTGCCAGTTACGACGCGGCCTTCAAAGCCTTCGTCTTCAGTTGGCAGAGTTTCATTCAGAAGCGCTTCAAAATCAGAAACGCTCGGCATTTTTGCCGCTTCAGACATGTATGTCTTCCTTTCAACATTATATTTCTTTGCCTGCCGGTTGGCTCCGGCGGTCTTCTTCCGAAGGGTCTTAATAAAGACGGGACCATCCCCTCTTTTTCATCAGCTCCGGAAGCCTCTAACACCAACAACAAAATGATCCCTCTCGGGCAGGCCTGGGGCCTGACCATCGGGACCGCGTGGAAGCGTCTTCGGCTATTGGGGCGTCAACTTGTCTCTGACAAGGCTGGCCGCCCTTAAAAACACGGCGTCTATATCCAAATTACTTGTATCAAGCAAGAGGGCATCTTCAGCGGGCTTCAGGGGCGCGTCTTTTCGGCCCATATCCCGCTCGTCCCGTGCGCGGACATCGGCGAGTATAGCATCAAAATCAGCCGCCTGGCCACGGCCTTCCAGCTCCGCCCTGCGGCGCTCCGCGCGGACCTCGGCGCTCGCAGTCACAAACAGCTTCAGATCGGCGTCGGGGCACACCACTGTGCCGATATCCCGGCCATCCAAGACCGCGCCCTGTTTGCCATCTGGCGGGTTCGATGCGAAATTCTTTTGAAAATCCAATAGGTTGGCACGCACAACTGGCATCGCCGCCACCTTGGATGCGGCCCCGCCCGTGGCTTCGGTACGCAGCTCCGGGTCATCAAACAGGCTCAGATCAAGGGCTGCTGACGCGGCTGCAGCCGCCTTCTCGTCGGCTGGATCGATGCCCTTCTTCAGCAGCGTCAGCCCCACTGCCCGGTAAAGCGCGCCCGTGTCCAGATAGGCAAAGCCGAACTCGCCGGCCAGGCGCCGTGCCAATGTGCCCTTTCCGGCTGCTGCCGGGCCATCAATTGCAATAATCACTGCGAATCACCCTTCCTGCGTTCGCCGGTTTATAGGAATAATGCCCCGCAAGCGCCAGAAAGAATTGATCCGCCACAAAGGATTCGACTCTTTTTTCCACCGGTGATATATGGGAACAAAAGAGGAACATACTCATGTCATGGATAATCAAATGTGCCGCCGCGCTGGCCCTGGTTTTCACCATCAGCGCCTGGGCAAAAGGAGACGACCCGATGATCGACAGCATCACCCCCGTCCTGCCGGTGGACAGGATCGAACCTTCCATCGCTTTCTTTGAAAAAGTGGGCTTCGCGAAAACCGTTGAAGTGCCGGAAGGCGACCATATCGGTTTCGCCATCCTCTCGGACGGCAAGCTGGAAGTCATGTACCAGACCAACACAAGCATCGCGGAAGACACCAGCATCAAGGGCGGCACGCCGGTGCTGTTGTTCGTCAAGGTTCCGGATATCGATGCCGTTGAAAAAGCCCTCGGTGACAACTTTGAGGTGGTCATGCCGCGCAGAGAAACATTCTATGGGGCCACCGAAATCGGCTACCGGGAGCCCGGCGGCCATATCGTGACCTTCGCGCAGTTTGCGCCAGAGGAATAATCAGAGAGATAATCAGGTTTCGAGTGTCAGTCCCGCGCCCAGCCCCGTCATCAGACGGATGAAGCTTGGGAAGCTGGTCTGGATCGGGCTGGCGTCATCGATGGTGACGGGCTTGTCCGCCCGCTGCCCCAGCACTGAAAAGGCCATGGCGATACGGTGGTCGAGATGCGTCTCGACCATGCCGCCACCCGGCACATTGCTGCCCATACCCTTGATCTCAAGGCCGTCTTCAAACTCCACCAGCTCGACGCCATTGGCCTTCAGGCCAGCCGCCATCACGGCCAGGCGGTCCGATTCCTTGACCCGAAGCTCCTCAAGGCCCGTGAAACGGCTGGTGCCTTCCGCCACGGCGGCCGCACAGAAGAGCACCGGGAATTCGTCAATCATGGTCGATGGGTCTACCGGCAGGTCTGAGACACCCTTCAACTGAGTGGCGCGCACCCGCAGGTCTGCCACCGGCTCGCCGCCGAGCGTGCGTTCATTTTGAACCTCAATATCGCCACCCATGGCCTTGAGCGCATCGACAATGCCGGTGCGCAAGGGGTTCATGCCAACATTCTCAATGGTCACGTCCGACCCCGGGATGATGGAGCCCGCAACAAGCAAAAAGGCGGAGGACGAGATATCCCCCGGTACTTCGAGCGTGATCGGCTTCAGTTCCGGCTGGCCCTTCAGGCGCACAACCCGTAGGCCGTCTTCTTCCGTCACGCTGATGTCAGCCCCCATGGCGCTGAGCATGCGTTCCGTATGGTCCCGGGTGGCGACTTTCTCACGTACAGTCGTGGTGCCCGGCGTGTTCAGGCCCGCCAGCATCACAGCCGACTTGACCTGCGCACTGGCCATCGGCGGCGTGTAATCGATCGGCATCGGGTTGCTTGTGCCGGTGATCGTCAGCGGCAGAAACTTGCCGTCGCGCGCCGCGAACTGGGCGCCCACTTCCGCGAGCGGCACTGTCACACGCCCCATAGGACGGCCCCGCAAGCTTGCGTCGCCTGTCATGGTCACGGTGATGTCATGGCTTGCGATCAACCCCATAATCAGGCGCGTACTTGTCCCGGAATTGCCCATGTCGATCACATCATCAGGTGTCATCAGCCCACCAACGCCCACGCCGGACACCCGCCATTCGCCGTCACCGAGTCGCTCAAGCGTTGCGCCCATCGTCCGCATTGCTTCTGCCGTCGCCAGCACATCCTCGCCTTCAAGCAGGCCTGTGATATGGCTTTCGCCTACCGCCAGCGCAGACAACATCAGGGACCGATGGGAAATCGACTTGTCGCCGGGGACCTTAACGGTACCGGTCAGCTGTTGATGGGGCGCGGAATTAAGACTTGGCACGGAGCATTTCCAACTATAGACAGGGTTCGAAGAGTAAAAGCTTTGACAGGCGCCACTGATCGTGGCAAGGGATGCGCCGAATTCTTGGCCGAATTGCGTCCAAAACGCAAGGCCCTATACAGAAATGCTGACGCGGCTAACGAACGCGAAGGAGAGAAACGTGGTAAAACCCGAATGGGGCACAAAGCGGACTTGCCCAAAATGCGGCACACGCTTTTACGACCTGAAAAAAGATGATCCAGTGGTTTGCATCGACTGTGGCAACGAGTGGGCCCCAGAGCCGATTCTGAAGACCAAGCAGCCGCTGCCTGTTGCTGAGGAAAAAGAAAAAGAGCCAGAAGCCAACGACGATGATGATGATCTCGACGTTGATGACGATGACTTGGGTGATGTGAGCCTCGACGACGATGACGACGACGAAGTGAGCTCCATGGTCGATACGTCACTGACGGACGACGAATCCTAAGACAGCCCGGCTTTGAGGCCTCTCGACGGGGCCTCAAAGCCTGATTGCCACAGAGCTGTTTTTTTACTTGCGCGGACCTTGGGCCGATTCTATAGTCCGCGCCGTTCCGGGAGCTCCCGGGGCACCCAGACACGGGGCCGTAGCTCAGCTGGGAGAGCGCTACACTGGCAGTGTAGAGGTCGACGGTTCGATCCCGTTCGGCTCCACCATGAAAACCCTCGCCTTACCGGGCGGGGGTTTTGTCTTTTCCGGGGATCGATTCTGGCAACGCCTGCGGCGATGCGCTTTGGCCCGTTCGGCCCCTACCCGTGAAAACCCTCGCCTTACCGGGCGAGGGTTTTATCTTATGGGGTCACCTTATTCGCCGTGCATCAACTGAAGTTGGCGCTTGAGGCATTTCTTCAGGTCATATTTTTCAAGAATGGTGGCCCGGCCCGCTTTCCCGAGCGCAGCCGAGGTCGCCCGGTCCCCCAGCATCCGGTCCATGGTATCCGCCAAAAGGTCGGCGCTATCCATATCCACCAGGCGGCCATTCTCGCCGTCGCGGATCACTTCGCGCACCGGTTCGGTGTCAGACCCCAAAACCGGCACCCCAACACTCATGGCATTCAGCATCGACCACGACAGCACAAACGGCCGGGTCAGGTAGACATGCAGGCTTGATATCTGCAGGAAGCTGACGAACTTGGGCTCAGGCAGCAAGCCAACAAAATGCGTGCGGTCCTTGTCGAAGGGGATTTCCTCTTCCGCCCGGGCCTTGAGCCCGGGACCCTTCTTGCCGTCATAGCAGATGCGATCGGCGCCCGCGATCAGCACATGAAGGTTGGGCCGGATGCGCTGCACTTTGGCAGCTGCGCCCATAAATTCAAGGAAGCCACGCGTTTTTTCCATGCCGCGCCCGGCATAAGTGACAATCTCGTCACCCTTTTTGAATCGTTTTCCAGATACCTCAAGTGTCAGGCCCGTCGCCGGGCGGTAAAGGTTCGTGTCCACGCCGTCATGCAGGACTTCAAGCCGGCTCTGCCAACCCTTTGGGAACTGCGACCGCTGATATTCGGTCGGCACATAGCCCGCGTCCATCAGCTCAAAATCCCTGAGGATGGGAAGGTTGGTGGCGGCGGCGGCGCGGCACTTCTGGCGCAAAACGCCCCCGGTTGTCACATCAGCCGGTGACGGCATGGGGTAATACCATTCGAAAAGGCTGATCATGCGCGCGTCCGGGAACAGGTCCTTGAGGAAAAAGGACGCTCCGCGGGAAGCGTGGGACAGGATTACATCCGGCGCCCAGCCACCGATCGCGATAGGCTTCAGCTCGCGGTAGAGATCAAGGCCCAGACCAATTGCTTTGTCGGCGGCCCCGATTTCGGGCCCTGACAGGTCGCTTGGCAGGTCATAGACCACCTGCTTGACCGGCAAACGGAGCGTCGACCCCTTGCGGCTGGCGACAATAATGTCGTTATCGCCATCCTTCAGGAGGTGTTTGTAAATATGAACAAACTGGCCTGGCGCCGCGTCATGTACGATCAGATATTTCACCGAATTTCCCTTTTTCGCCCGTGCGGCGACATCAAAATCTCATAGAAACAATCGCAGGTGCGATCAAGACAGCAATGAAAAATTCATTTTCCCGAGGTACTTAGCAATGGACGGCGTGCCATGTCTAAAATTTTATCAATAT